>JABEUM010000061.1 GCA_013044475.1 Acidimicrobiaceae bacterium
CGCTATGCTCGGCGGTGCCCCGCTAGAAATCATCAAGCAGTACGTGGCTAATCAGCGCAACGTTTGAGCGCAGGTCTCAGGGCTTCGCCCTGGTGGGGCCCTACATCTCCATGGCTAAAGCCAGGGGCATTCCGCCCCACACCCCATTCTGGTAAAGCACCAAAGAAATGTTGCCAATATGTACAACACCTGACCCTAGCATCATGGTACTATGTGGTACATGGTAGTGGGTGGGACCGAGAAGCTGTTAGCTCAGATGCGTAGAGGCGCGATTGAGTACTGTGTGTTAGCCCTACTCATGACGGAAGATCGCTACGGATTCGAGATCACCCGCGAACTCTCCGAAGCCGATGGTCTGGTGACGAGCGAGGGAACGGTATATCCCTTGTTGACGCGACTTCGTACCGATGGACTGGTTGACTCCTATTGGCAAGAGTCCACCGAGGGACCACCACGCCGCTACTACCGGGTCACCCCCCAAGGGAAGAGCGCCTTGAAATCATTTATCGAACAGTGGCCGCGATTTCGAGATTCCGTGGACGACATTCTCAGCCGAGGAAGGTAATAATGAAGGAACGAACAGACTCAGACCGGATTGTGAAAGAGTACCTCGACGAACTGCGGGATGCGCTTGCACAGATCAGCTCAAGAAGCGCCAAGGAGTTCGTTGCTGAAATTGAACAGCACATCGCCGAGGCTAGAACGGACCTAGACTCCGGTGATGAGGTCGGGCTGCGCAACTTGCTCGAGCGAGTTGGTTCGCCAGCGACCCTCGCTGGCGAACTCCTGGAGGCCGAATCGCCGCGCTACGTGAGCTTCATGGACCGAGCGACGCCATGGCTAATCGCACTAGGTGGCTTCGCCTTTGGGATTGGATGGCTGGTTGGCCTTTACGGCTTATGGTCCTCTAAGACCTGGCGGATCTGGGACAAACTGCTCGGCACCTTTCTTTGGCCGGGCGGACTTTTCGGCACTTTCTACCTCATAGTTGCTCCTACGGGCAGCATTAGCTGTTCCCGATCTCAAGATGTGGGACAGAGTGCGACAACAACGACCTGCGTGCATCATGGATTCTTTTTAGCTCTTCCGCTAGCATTCCGTCTCCTGGTCGTCTTTGCAATACTGTCAGCGCCCCTGTTCACCAGCTTCCGACTAAGTCTGGTACTGTCGCGCGGTTACGCTGATGCATCAAAGCCTCGTGGCGTTCGGTTAGCTCGACCGGTGCTATCAAAGAGTAAGAAACAGCGCGTGTTGTGGATCATCGTTGGACTCGGTATTTTTATCTTCGCCCTCCTAGTATTGGGGGTATAGGCTGACCCTTCCGACTCCTTAGTATCGGCATCGGAATGTGGTGTGACCGCTGTCAAGCCTAAGCTAAGAAACTCTTCCAGGCCGAATGATATCGACGGCCCAGGTGAAGAGCGAAGTCCCTGACTGGCCTTTGTACATAACCGTCCCACCGGGGTTAGCTATAAGCTCTGCTAGGTCGGTATCCTTTCCAGACTTGCAGGAAAGTTCTACCAAATGGGCAACGAACGACCAGCGGTGCACTGTAGTCGAAAATAAGAGGTGAGAACATCCCTTTTGAGCGCTATTGACCCACTGGGTAGTTGCTAGTAGGGCGAAAGCGGGGCAAGCGGGCGAAGGGCCGCGATTATGCCCAGCTTGAGTGGGTCCAGTACTCTCCGTCATTTTGTGCGGGGAGGTCGCCCATGGAGCCAGTTGCAGACATCGTCGATAAATACGCAGCATTGAAGATAATTTGATATCCGTTTTGCCCTGGCATGATCCAGTAGTTTGTTTAATATGAAGCCGAGATTTATTGAATATTTTTCAACCAGGGAGCCGTGAAAAGATGTCAGACATAGCCGAAGTCGGACTTGAGATCGCACGGTTAACGGCTCTTCAGCTTTTGGAGGCGTACGCATCGAAGGAGCTATCACCCGTCGAGGTGGTAGAGGTGCTTCTACAGCGAATCGACGAATTAGACCGATCCAATTTCAAACTCAATTCGCTTATTACTGTATCCGAGCGGGCCTTCGAAGAAGCCAAGAGTGCAGAACGGGATATCTATAAAAGAGCCAGCACTCAAAGATGTCTAGGGCTACCGATTGTCGTAAAAGACAACATTGATACTAAGGACTTGAGAACTACTGCCGGATCGCTCGCCCTGGCAAATTCGCCGTTACCGAAGTCCGACGCTACGGTGGTACGGAGGCTTCGAGAAGAAGGTGCGATAGTCATTGGCAAGTCGAACCTATCTGAGTGGTCCAACTTTCGAGGAGTGGGCAGCAGTAGTGGGTGGAGCGGCTTGGGGGGCCAATCAAGAAATCCTCATGCCTTGGACCGAAGCCCCGGGGGATCATCGTCTGGGTCTGCGGCTGCGGTCGCCGCCATGTTTACTCCAGTCGCTCTCGGGAGTGAGACCGACGGCTCGATTCACTGCCCCGCATCGTTATGCGGTGTAGCGGGGTTCAAGCCTAGCGTAGGCCGCGTGTCACGTAATGGCGTCATCCCGATATCGACCAACCAAGATACAGTTGGTCCTTTGGCTCGGTCAGCCGAAGATCTGGCGTTCATACTTAGTATCATCCAGGGTAAAGATCTCAGTGACGAAATGACGGTTTCGTATTTTTCCTCGGTCCAGCGAAGCGAGATTCGAGCACACTCGAATCTCAGGCTTGGCATTCCGTCAAATCACATCTCCCAATACTCCTCCTCCACCCTTTCGGTATTTGAGAATGCCGTTGAGGCTCTGAAGGATGCAGATATCGAAATCGTTGAGGTGGTCGATTCCGACACTCCCCTCGTACTCGTCGAAGAGGATGAGCTTACGGTCTTCGTCTACGAAATGTCAATCGCACTCAATAGGTATTTGACAGATCGATCAGCGGAAGGAGCATCGAGCATTGCTGAAATCGTCCAATTCAATACAACACATTCGCTTCAAGAACTTCCACTGTTTGGTCAGGAATATCTTGAGATGGCAACTGACTCAGGCAAACTAGACCAATTCAAATATCGAGCCGCCCTCGACTCCAACCGGAACCTAGCACGCAACGGCATCGATACAATTTTGACACGCTTCGAGCTCGACGCAATCGTGACGCCGGCCATGGGACCGGCCTGGCTAATAGACCACATAAACGGCGATTCGCCTTCACCGGCAAGCTACTCCTACGCGGCAGTTGCTGGCTATCCTTCGGTATCGGTACCGATGGGCACCGTTGGGGGCTTACCTGTCGGGCTTCTCATGTTTTCGAGCATCAACACCGACGATCATCTCATAAAGCTTGCAGAGATCGTACAAAAAACGCTTTGTATCGATATGTCGCCAACTTTTAGGGAGAACTCAAACTTTGCCTAGTCGAAAGTTGCCATCTTGGTTCCGACCAACCAACATCCTTGACCGGCGTCAGCACCCAGACAACTGAACTCATCGCCAAGTGCTTTGGCGACCTCAACTGGTGGAAGGTAGATCGGAGTACGATCGCCATCACTCGAGGCCCACAGTATTGACCCACCAGCTTTGAGTACGCGGCTGTATTCTTCGGGGAAGAGAAACATATTTAATACCACGAGCACGTCCACAGAAGCGTCCTTGATCGGCAGGTTTGACGCGTCGGCGAGAAAACGATCCACGTCTTGAGATACTAGAGAAATCATATTAAATGAGAGATCGAGACAGACCGTTTGATCAAAGTAGTCCATGAGAAGTGAGGTAACATTTCCCGAACCACAGCCAACTTCGAAACATCGGGCTTTCCGCTCTAGGCCACCGCGCTCTAGTGCATCCCTAAGCGCTAACAAGCGACCTTCGGAACTCTTGGTCCGCCATTCCTGTGCCATGGAGTCAAATAGCTCTCGAACTTTGTCTCTTCTCCCCCTCGACCATCCGGACTTAGAGTAGGCGACTTCCCTCGTCACTTTCCGCATGGGATGAGCATCGTCAGCTAAAGCCATTTCGCTCTTGGCCTCCGGATACCTTCGTTCCAGCCAGGTCAGATTTTCCATGGTTGCTAGTCGAGACCTTTCATCATTAGCGTTATATCCTTGATCTCGTCTCGGATTCGGGCCGCCGTCTCGAAACGAAGGTCGCCCGCCGCTTGGTGCATCTCCTCCTCAAGGCTTTGGATTAGTGCCACTAACTCGTCGGCCGCTAAGTTAGCCAGTTCGGTAGATCTTGAAGCTGCTACTCCCCTCTTTTCGCCTCGACTCCCCTCGCTTGGTCTGAGTTGGCCGAGGATATCATTTACTGCCTTGGATATGGTCTTCGGGGAGATGTGATGCAGCTCGTTATAGGCGGTCTGAAGCTCACGGCGCCGTTCCGTCTCACTCATCGCCCGGACCATTGACGGCGTGATTCGATCTGCATAGAGAAGTACTGTACCGTTGACATTTCGCGCAGCTCGCCCGATGGTCTGGATCAAGGAGGTCTCACTACGTAGAAAACCTTCCTTGTCTGCATCCAAAATTGCAACTAGCGATACTTCCGGAAGGTCTAATCCCTCGCGTAATAGATTGATCCCCACCAATACGTCGAATACTCCCAGCCTTAAGTCTCTAATGATCTCGATGCGCTCGAGAGTCTCAACGTTGGAATGCATGTAACGAACCCGTAGTCCGAGCTCCAGCAGGTAATCGGTCAGGTCTTCTGCCATCTTCTTGGTCAAAGTCGTGACGAGCACACGTTCTTTTTCCTCGATCCGCCCGGAAATCGCTTCGACTAGGTCATCTATCTGACCCTTAGTGGGTCTAACCTCTACCTTGGGATCCAGTAGGCCAGTAGGCCTAATTATCTGTTCGACCACCTGCGAAGAGATTCCCAGTTCATAGCTGGATGGCGTTGCTGAGAGAAATATAGCTTGGTTGATTCGCTCGAAAAACTCCTCGAAGCGCAGCGGTCGGTTATCAAGTGCTGACGGCAGTCTAAAGCCAAAATTCACCAGCGTCTCTTTACGAGACCTGTCCCCACGATACTGTCCGTGCAACTGGGGGATGCTCACATGAGATTCGTCGACAATCAGCATGTAATCGTCGGGAAAAAAGTCCAAAAGTGTCGATGGAGGCTCTCCCTCGCTCCTTCCATCGAGATGTCGGGAGTAGTTCTCTATGCCAGAACACATTCCGACCTCGCTTAGCATCTCAAGGTCAAATTGTGTACGCATCTTCAGCCTTTGAGCCTCGAGAAGCTTGTTATTGGACTCAAGAAACTCCAGTCTTCCCTGCAGCTCCTCTTCTATGGAAGCAATAGCCTTCTTCATCCTCTCGTCGCCAGCCACATAGTGGGTGGCTGGGAAAAAAACGAAGTCACTCATCTCCTCAGAAACCTCGCCGGTTAGTGTGTCTATCCGGACTATTCGTTCAACTTCGTTCCCAAATAGCTCGATCCGAATTGCAGTCTCGTCGTAGGCAGGGTGAACTTCCAGGGTGTCGCCTTTAACTCTAAATTTCCTCCTGGCCAAATTCATGTCATTTCGCTGGTATTGCATATCCACCAGGCGCCTAGTCGCCTCTCGGAGATCCAATTCTTCCCCGACAGTTACCGGCATTATCTGAGTTTGATACTCATCAGGTGACCCTAAACCATAGATGCAAGATACGGAGGCAACGACAATGACATCTCTTCGAGTCAATAAGGCCGCTGTAGCAGAATGTCTCAGCCGATCGATCTCATCGTTGATCGTGGCGTCTTTTTCGATATAGGTGTCTGAAGACGGTACGTAAGCTTCCGGCTGGTAGTAGTCATAGTAGGAAACGAAATACTCGACACGGTTTTCGGGGAAAAACTCTCTAAACTCGCTTGCCAACTGAGCGGCGAGACTCTTATTTGGCGCGATTACCAGGGTCGGCTTCTGGACGCCTTCTATCAGCCAAGCGATCGTTGCTGACTTCCCTGAGCCGGTGATTCCTAACAGGGTTTGAAACCTGTCGCCCCTATTGATTCCCTCTGTAAGTGCCTGGATGGCACTCGGTTGATCTCCGGCAGGCCCGTATGGTGCTACAACTTTGAAGAGACCCATCACTAGAGCCTATTAGAATTTTGCTGGCTATACCAAGCCCTTGACAAGATCGGCCATTATCCGCGACACCTGCGGGTAGAGTTCATCCACCGTGCCGGAGTTGTCGACGACATAAGTGGCTATCGCAAGGCGTTCCTTGCGGCTGGCTTGTGCGGCTAGTCGGGCAATTGCATCTGACTCTGCCATGGATCTGAAGGTTACCAACCGCTTGATGGCAACTTCATCGTCAACATCAACGACGATTACCTCATTGATCGGATAGCGATCCTTTCCCGACTCGGCTAACAGGGGTATCATTAGAATCGCTACTCCTTGGAAATTCTTTTTGTCCAGTTCAGTCAACCGATTGAGGATTTCCTTGCCAACCGCCGGGTGGACGATAGCGTTGAGGTCCGCTCTTGCAGCACTATCAGAAAACACGATGGACGCCAGCTTTGCCCTGTCTAGGCCTCCCCACGGGTCAAGGACCTCAGTTCCGAAGCGATCAGTAATCCGGGTCAGACTTTCACTACCCGGTTCAACCACCGTTCTAGCGATAAGATCTGCGTCCACCACTTCGGCACCTAATTCGGCGAAGATTTCACCCACGGTTGATTTGCCAGAACCAATACAGCCGGTAAGTCCGACGACTTTCACTCTCACCTCACAACTGGAAGCTTCGCTTGATTCGATCCAGAAACCCGATCTAACGTAGCAAAAACGCAAGCGCCGAGGGCTTTCGACCCTCGGCGCTCAAAAAATGACTATTTCCAGACGCTAAACCGGACTACTCCTCGGTTTCGTCCTTATGCTCGTCTTTTCCTATTCCGAACTCCTCGGCCCATGCCGCCTGAGCCTCTGTCTCGGGCTCAAACTCTACTGAATAGTCGTAACTACCTATGTAATTGCCTTCAGAGTCGTATTGATGCTCGCCAAACGCCTCGCGGTACTCTGCCGCTAGTTCGCCACCTTCAAGAGCTTGCTTGATCGATAGGCTGATTCTGCGCCTCTGCAAGTCGATATCGATGATTTTTACCCAGAGTTCTTCACCTACACCTACGACCTGGTCGGGCAGCTCGACGTGGTGAGATGCCATCTCGGAAATGTGTACGAGTCCTTCGATTCCCTCTGCCACTTGGATAAAGCAGCCAAAGGGAACGAGCTTCGTAACCCGACCGTAGACCAGTTCGCCTACCTTGTGTGCGTTGGCAAAATCCTGCCACGGATCGGATTGAGTCGCCTTGAGCGACAAGCTAATCCTCTCCTTGTCGAGGTCGACGTCGAGAACCTTGACCAAAACCTCGTCCCCAACCGAAACGACCGAGGAAGGATGATCGACATGCTTCCACGAAAGTTCTGAAACGTGTACTAACCCGTCCATTCCGCCAAGATCAATGAATACACCGAAGTTGACAATGGAGGAGACGACACCCTTGCGAACTTCACCAGGCTTGAGGTTCTCCAGGAACTCTTCACGCTGCTCTCTCTGGGTCTCCTCGAGCCATGCCCGGCGAGAAAGAACTACATTATTCCGGTTCTTGTCGAGTTCGATAATCTTCGCCTCGACCTCTTTGCCGATATAGGGTTGTAGATCCCGCACCCTACGAAGTTCTACTAGCGAAGCAGGGAGGAATCCCCTAAGTCCGATGTCAACGATAAGTCCGCCCTTGACGACCTCAATCACGAGGCCACGAACCATCCCGTTCTCTTCCTTGACCTTTTCGATATTGCCCCAGGCACGCTCGTACTGAGCACGCTTCTTGGAAAGCAGCAACCGACCTTCTTTGTCCTCCTTTTGAAGAACAAGTGCCTCGACCTCGTCGCCAAGCTTTACGATCTCGTGCGGATCGACATCTTGCCTGATCGATAGCTCTCTGACAGGGATTACACCCTCGGACTTGTAGCCAATGTCTAAAAGGACTTCGTCCTTGTCGACTTTAACTACCTTCCCCCGAACTATGTCACCATCCTCAAATTCGATAATGGTACGTTCAATCGCTTCATCGAGCGAAAGATCGCCGAGGTCATCCTCGACAATTACTCGGGCTGTACCCTCTAAAAACTCCTCAGAGGGAACTGCGGTCTCTGACATTAGAACTTGTTGCTTTCTTTCCAACCAATAGGACAGATCACTCCACACCATCCAAACCCGAACAGCACAGAATTACCCATCCGAGATGCTAGCGGAGTAATTCCCTCGAGGAGGCAAAATAGATACTAAAAGCTTCTCATCCTCTAATATATTTTCACAATACTTCCTACTGCTCAATCGACAGATCAGCGTTTTTGGCAAGAAACCCCTAATGCTTGGCGTCTCCCCAGTTCTGACCCACTGAAACGCTAACTGAAAGCGGGACACGAAGTTCAGCGGCTCCGGACATCGTCTTTTCAAGTAAATCACGCGCTCGCGGTACTTCGGAATCTATAGCTTCAACTACGATCTCGTCGTGAACCTGCAAGACGATTTGGATGCCTTTGTCCCCTCGGACGAGTTGGGCCAGATTGACGAGCGCTTTCTTGAAGATATCGGCCGCCAAACCCTGGATC
>JABEUM010000062.1 GCA_013044475.1 Acidimicrobiaceae bacterium
GCTTTCGGTGAAGTTGGCTTTTTTGGATCGCTCTCAGGGATCAACCTGGCCGCACCCATCATAGGCGTTTCACCGTCGGTATCGCGGCACGGCTACTTACTGGTCGCGAGGGACGGCGGAGTCTTCACCTTCGGCGACGCCCGCTTTTTTGGGTCTCTGGTACATCGCGCCAATTGTTCGAACTTCACCGGGGTCCTCGAGGCTAAAGATGGATCTGGCTACTGGATAGCCAGTGACCATGGCGGGGTATACGCGATGGGAAACACCTGCTTTTTAGGATCCGCCGTGCGGATCGACTATCCGGCCAAATGTATCGGCATCGCCTAAGCCTCATTCCTCGGGCTAATTGGTCATAAATCAAGGTCCACCCTGTACCAAGTTGCCAAGCTGAGTCGTGTGCTTTCTTAGCCTTATTGGCCGCAGGTGCGATTAGAGGTGTGATAAATTATAAAAGCGATAGGCCGATCTTCCCCAGCCGAAGTGGCTTTGCACCAGGCCTAAAGGTCGATATCTTTGGCCAGGGGAATACCTTGTGCAAGGGCGTCCTCGATAGATTTGATCATCCTGTTGGTGCAGCCAGACATCTCATAGATTGGAACTACTTCTGACGACAGGTAGCTTGCAAGACCGTTGAATTGCACTTCAACTGGGCTAGTGGGTTGTCCCTTGGAGTCGGAAATCACCTTTTCAATTGAGTCAGTTAAAAATGGTATCCTCCAGAGCAGGCCGACTCCGAGCCGACTAGCTAATTCGTCACCCCCGCCTTCGCCAAAGAGCTGGTACCTCTCTCCATGGTCGCACTCAAAGTAGCTCATATTTTCGATCACCCCCAACACGTGGAGGTTTCCTTTGTTGGACATATCTCCCATTCTGGAGGCGACCTTGGAGGCACCTAAAGCCGGAGTGGTAACGATTATGACCTCCGTTCTAGGCGCCAAGCGGGCTAGTGCCATCGCGATATCGCCGGTCCCCGGGGGCATGTCGATCAGTAAGTAGTCGAGGCCCGACCAGTCCACGTCCTCTAGGAAATGCTGGACGGCCCTAGATAGCATCAGACCCCGCCACATGATCGCTTGGCCCTCATCGGTTCCGAGCATCCCCATTGAGACGATCTTAAGCTCGCCTTTTTCTAAGGGAACTTGGTGTGGGGTAATCTTGAAGTGGGAACTGTCCCCGGTGGCTTCGAGCCTCTCGTCGCCTAATCCGAAGATGCGAGGTATTGAAAAGCCCCAGATATCGGCGTCTAAAAGGCCTACCCGGTAGCCGAGATTAGCCAATGCAAGGGCCAGGTGAGCGGTGACCGACGATTTTCCGACGCCACCTTTTCCAGACGCTATAGCGAGGATTCGAGTCGAAGTATCGAACGAAACACCCCGGTCTACCTGCGCCTTCTTTCGGGCAATGGACATTACCTTCGCCCTTTCGGCGGCCTCCATCGAGACGACTCGAACCTCGACGCTCTCTACCCCTGGGTGCCGCTCGAGCCTGTTCTTGAGGTCGCCTTCGATCTGTTTGCGCAACGGACAGCTAGCGACGGTGAGCGCTACCTCAGCTACCACTTTCCCGGATTCCCCCACCTCTATACTTCTGAGCATCCCGAGTTCCACGATGTTCGATCCAAGTTCTGGATCTATCACGCCCTTGGCTAATTCGTAGAGAGAGTTTTCCAGCTGATTAGATCCATTTGGCACTTAATTAAGTATAGCCAGATGGTGTAAATTGGTTTGGAGAAGCTATTTAGTTGTAGTAATGAGCGCAACGCTGGCTACAATTTAACTAAAAGTAGAAATTGTGTATTTTTTCCCTGGATTCACAGAGCTGAATCAGAGGAGGAGTGAGACGTATGTCCTTGACCGCCATAAATATTGGCAAGAAGCCAACCACGATTACCGTTACTGACTCGGCTGTGCAGAAAGTAGCGGAGCTTATTGCTCAAGAAGCTGCGACCGAGGAACTGGCCCTTAGGGTGGCGGTTAAGCCTGGCGGCTGCTCAGGGTATAGCTATGACATGTTTTTCGACTCCGAGATCCTTTCCGACGACAGCGTGTCGGTCTATGGAGATGTCAAAGTAGTCGTGGATGCACAATCTCTTGAATTGATCAAGGGAGCGACCCTGGACTATAAAGATGGACTTCAGGGAGCGGGTTTTCATATCACTAACCCGAATGCGACCCGATCCTGCGGATGTGGATCTTCCTTCTCCTAGAGTAGATTCTCCACTAAGTAACTAAAGGCACCCGCAACTGCGGGTGCCTTTAGTTTTTGATCTGCCATGGACCAGACTATTTAGCGCCTGAACCATCCGCGGCCACCCGAGCTAGCGGCCTCAGCTTTACAGTTACAGCGTTTGTCTAGGGGTATATGACCGAGCACCTGCTCGACGTGGCGGCCACACCCTGACCAAGTCGGACGTTTACATTTATGGCAAAGTACTGCACTACACATGCCCCATAGGGTATATGGAATTTGAACTACTTCCGACCGCTTTGGCTTAACCAACTTCTTAGCTTGGTTGGCTTTCGATAGCCGAAGGCTGCCGACACTTCACCCCCAGCGGGGCTTTCCGAAGCGGTATCCGACGGATCTCACCGTTTGGATTAAGTATTCGTGCTGCTCGCCGAGTTTTGCCCGGAGGCGCCTTATATGGACATCGACCGTCCTTGCTCCACCGTAGTACTCATACCCCCATACCCTCGAGAGGAGTGTCTCTCTCGAAAAAACTTTTCCGGGATGAGAAGCGAGGAACTTCAACAGTTCGTACTCCATGAAGGTGAGGTCCAGCGGCCGACCGGCGATCGCCGCTTGATAGGTCTCTAGATTCATTACCAGGGCGCCGTGCTCGATCAGCTCTGCACTTACCCCCCTGCCCGCACGCCAAAAGATGTGCTTCAGCCTCACTTCGAGTTCGCTTGGGTCGAGCGGTACGACGATGAAGTCGTCGAAAAGATCCTCCCTAAGGTCAAGTCCGGCGACCTGGTCCCGGTCCGCGACCAGGAGCAGGGGTGCGATCTTCTCTTCGGTCTTTCTAATTGCCCTAGAAAAGCCGAAAGCCCCAGCGTTGGAGTCGACCAAGCAGACAATTGCTCCAGCCCAACCCTCGTCGGGCTCCAATTCGGCGATTCGATCCGGCCTGGTCGCGCACCTGTACTGATAGCCGAGATGATCGAGGATCTTAGATAAGGCCGGTAGCGGAGGGTCTGGATATACGAGCAATGTCTCCATGTGTCACAATACCCTAAGGTATCGGTCGAGCTCGAATTGAGACACCTGCGTCTTATAAGCTGTCCACTCATCCCGCTTGTTTCGCACGAACCACTCAAAAACGTGCTCACCGAGGGTGTCGGCAACTAAGTCTGACTGTTCCATCATTCGAATCGCCTCGTCTAAGTTTCCGGGTAGGGAGGTGATTCCCTTCTGTACCATCTCCTTGGGAGTCAGATCGAAGAGGTTGTCGTTGATCTCCTGTGGCAGAGGATAACCCTCCTCGATTCCCTTCAAGCCCGCAGCGAGTATGACGGAGAAGGCGAGATATGGGTTACATGCGGGGTCGAGAGCTCGGTATTCTATCCGGGTAGAGTCCGGTTTGTTGGCTTTGGGCTTCGGTACCCGAATTAAGGCCGAGCGATTGTTGCGGGCCCAGGAGACGTACACCGGGGCCTCATACCCAACGACAAGTCGTTTGTAGGAGTTGACCCATTGGTTGGTTACCGCAGTGATCTCTCCGGCGTGACGCATCAAGCCGGCGATAAATCCCTTGGCCACCTCTGATAGGTTCTCACTCTGGTCGGGGTCGAAAAAGGCGTTATTCGTACCTTGAAAGAGCGAGAAGTGGGTGTGCATTCCCGAACCTTGCACTCCAACCAGCGGCTTGGGCATGAAACTGGCGTGTACGTCGTGGCGGGCGGCTATCTGCTTCGCTATGAGCTTTACCGTTACGATGTTGTCCGCCATAGTCAGGGCGTCGGTATAGCGAAGGTCTATCTCGTGCTGCGAAGGGGCATCTTCGTGCTGGGAGTATTCGACCGGGATGCCCATCTCCTCGAGTGCTAGGACGGTCTGCTTTCTAATTTCAGTGGGAAAGTCGCTGACGGTCAGTTCGAAGTAAGATCCAAAGTCCAAAGGAGCGAGCTTTACGCTGGGGTCGGAACTTTTGAAGTAGAAATACTCAAGTTCGGGTGCCGCAAAAAACGAGTAGCCCATCTTATGGGCCTTTTCGAGGGTCCTTCGCAGGACGTTTCTTGGGCAACCGTCGAATGGACTCCCGTCGAGGCTGTTGATGTCGCAGAGGATTCTGGCCATCGAGCTGTCGGTCGGCAGGACTTGAAAGGTCCGAGGATCAGGCATCGCCAGCACGTCGCTCTCTAACACCCGTGAGAATCCGTCAATAGCAGAGCCGTCGAAGGTCATCCCCTCCTCGAGGGCGCTCTCCAGCTCTGCCGGGGTTATTTGAAAGCTTTTCGGTATCCCTAGAACATCGGAGAACCAAAGCTGGATAAATTTGACCCGCCGCTCTTCGACGCTTCTCAGAACGTAGTCTCTTTGGGTGCTAGCCCCGTCTTTTTTTGCCACGTGACTATCTTTGTCGCTCAACGCAGAGATCTACCTTTTGGGGTTCTTATATTAACCTACTCTTCACAACTTAGCCAAGCGCTCCTAGGCTTGGTCCCCTAAAGTTGGATCAGGCGCTCCACGATTAGGAGTTCCGATGTCTAAGGAGGAGTATGAGAGCGCGTACACCAGCCGAAGTCATAAGACTTGCCAAAGATGAGCACGTCGAGATCGTTGACTTGAGATTTTGCGACCTCCCTGGGGTGATGCAACACTTTTCGATCCCTTTGGCCCAGCTAACCGAAGACTCATTTGGCGAGGGGTTCGGTTTCGACGGTTCATCGATCCGAGGCTTCAAATCCATCGAGGAATCGGACATGATTCTGAAGCCCGATGCAAATACCGTCGTAATTGACCCGTTTCGCCAGCACAAGACGCTAAATCTGAACTGCTTTATCTATGATCCGATCACCGGGGAACCCTACTCCAAGGACCCTCGATATATCGCAAAGAAGGCCGAAGAGTACCTCGCTACCACGGAGATCGCCGACACGGCCTACTTTGGACCCGAGGCTGAATTTTTCATCTTCAACGACGTAAAGTACTCCCAAGACATTAGGTCGGCCTACTACAGCGTCGATTCGATCGAGGGTCACTGGAACTCAGACAAGGACGAGAAGCCCAACCTCGGCTACAAGATTAGGCCGAAGGAGGGCTACTTTCCGGTTCCGCCCACCGACAAGCTCCAAGACCTCCGCTCGGAGATGCTCCTGGTGATGCAGGCTTTGGGTATCGAGATAGAAGTCCAGCACCACGAGGTCGCAACCGCCGGCCAAGCGGAGATAGATATGCGTTTTGACACCCTCTTGAAGATGGCCGACAAGCTGATGCTCTACAAGTACGTAGTCAAAAATGTCGCAGTTCAGGCGGGCTACACTGCAACTTTCATGCCCAAGCCACTCTTTGGCGACAACGGATCTGGGATGCATACCCATCAATCCCTTTGGAAGAGGGGTGAGCCACTCTTCTATGAGAAGGGGAACTACGCGGATCTCTCGGATCTGGGAAGGTGGTATATCGGTGGGATCCTAAAGCACGGTAGATCAATACTTGGCTTCGCCGCCCCGACCACCAACTCCTATAAGCGTCTAGTCCCTGGTTATGAGGCACCGGTGAATCTAGTCTATTCCCAGAGGAATCGTTCTGCGGCGTGCCGGATTCCCGTCTATTCGCCGTCTCCCAAGGCAAAAAGGGTTGAGTTCCGCTGTCCGGACCCCTCGACTAACCCCTATATCGCCTTCGCTGCGATGCTTATGGCTGGACTTGACGGAATCAGGAACAAGATCGAGCCCCCTGACCCCGATGAGAGGGACCTCTTTGATCTCGAGCCCGAAGAGGCCGCTAAAGTCCCCCAGGTTCCTAGCTCGCTGGAAGAGGCTCTAAACGCCTTAGAGGCCGACCAGGATTACCTCAAGGTCGGCGGGGTTATCACCCAAGACGTGATCGACACCTGGCTCTCTTACAAGAGGAAAAACGAGGCCGACCCGATCCGTCTGAGACCGCATCCCTACGAGTTCAGCCTCTACTACGACATCTAGCGAACCCTATAGACCTTGTTAGAGCTTGCAACCGGTCACCGCCTTGCGCCTTGGCCGGTTGCGGTTCGAGCCGGTCGGGAGAGCCAGCGAATCTTTGCCGGAAGTAATTTAGAGAATTCACTCAGTTCGATTGGTGATAAAAGAGCAGGACAACCCCCAGCATCGCGATTATCACGCCAGCGGACATCGTCATCCTCGCCAGAAGGTTGGGGTTCTTGGCAATCCAGTTTCTTGATTTCCCGGCGAATATCCCCCAAGCGCTGTCGGAGAGGAATGCTAAGAGGCTGAAAGTTAGGCCAAGGGTTAGCAGTTGTAGCGGTATGTGGCCATCTGCCTTTACGACGAACTGGGGCAGGACTACCGCCAGAAATACAAAGGACTTGGGGTTGGTTAATCCAACTATCAGTCCCTCCCGAACTATCTTTTTAGACGACGATAGTGCGAGGTCAGACGCCTTATCATCGGTGACAAGTTTTCTGGAGCGCAAGGTCTTGTATCCGAGGTAGATCAGGTAGCTAGCTCCAACCAAGCGCACGACGCTAAAGGCGAGATTCGACCGAGCAAGTGCCTCTCCAAGGCCTAAAGATACAAAGATGGCCTGCAAGACAAGGCCGATCGAATTTCCAAAGACCGTCTTTACCGCCCCACTACTACCGAGGGCTATCCCCCTCGAAATCGTGAACAAGACGCTCGGACCCGGAATTATTATCAGCAACCAGGAGACAAGAACGAATTCGAGAAATCTACCGGAGAAGGACACGGATTGGATTCTAAAGCCATTTTCTTTTCTGGTCCTTGAAAATCGTCTCGCAAAGGTTGTCCATCGAGGCTCGAGGAGGTCGAATCGTGACCGTTAAAAGGACGGTCCTTCGACTTCAGGGCTGGCTCCCTCGTCCAAAAGGGCAACGCCAACGCCATTTCTACTACCATCGAAGCTAGTGCGAAAGCTAATTATCGGTTCATCACAGTTGGATCTGACCGTGGGTGCCATCTCGGCGAATACGGAAAAGATCATTACTACCCTAAATGCAGCCCGCGAGTCGGGCTGTGATTTGTGTGTCTTTCCTGAGTTGGCGATCGTCGGCTACCCCCCAGAAGACCTGCTTTTGAAGCCCGGATTTGTCAGAGACAACCTGATTGCCCTGGAAGAGATCGCCGCAAACACCAAGGGGTGTGCAGCGGTAGTGGGCTTCGTGGACAAGGGGGATGACCTCTACAACGCCGCCGCATTTATCTACGAGTCCCAGGTTCGCTCGATCTACCACAAGAGACTTCTGCCAAACTACTCGGTATTCGACGAGGCGAGATACTTCCGACCCGGGACTTCGGAGCTCGAGCTCATCAACTTCTCTGGGGTGAGGGTCGCCATGAGCATCTGCGAGGATGCCTGGTCGCCAACGGGTCCGATTCGCGAATATGGGGAGTTAGGAGCCGACGTTGTGCTCAATCTCAACGCTTCTCCATTTTCGGTAAACAAACATCAGACGCGCTCGAAGATGCTCTCGGTCAGGGCCCAGGACGCCTCGGTCTCCCTCGTCTATGTCAATATGGTCGGTGGGCAGGACGAACTGGTCTTCGATGGGGGTTCGATCTTTTTTGACGCTTCGGGGGAGGTCCTCTTCGAGCAGGAGCGCTTCGTCGAATCCCTTGGAATCTATCCGCTTTTGCTGAAGGATCGCTTTAGAAAGCGACTTTTGGATCCCCGCGGAGTACAAGCGAATCCAAAGATGAAGCACTCCCGCGAGATTATTGTCGATCGACTTTCGGAAACTAAGGCGGTTGTGGTCAATTCTGTGGGTCTGACAATCTCGCTAGCGAACCCGATGCCGGGGGTTATGTCGCTAGACGAGTCGGTAGTCGAACGTGATATGGGGATAGAGGGGCCATTTTTAAATCCTGGTGAGGTCTACGCGGCGCTAGTCCTAGGCACGAGGGACTACATGGTGAAGAATCATTTCCCATCGGCGATCTTGGGTATGTCGGGGGGAATCGACTCTTCCTTAGTAGCGACCATTGCGGTGGACGCTCTCGGAGGCGGGAGGGTAGCGGGCTTCGCTATGCCCTCCCGGTACTCCTCCGATCACTCGTTGACCGACGCCGATTTATTGGCGAGAAATCTGGGAATTGAGCTGAGCGTGATCCCGATCGAAGGCCCCTTTGTCGCCTACATGTCGGCGCTAACGGGCGCATTGGGTCCAGAGCTGAAGGGCCTGACAGAGGAAAACCTGCAAAGCCGCCTTAGGGGCGTGCTGCTGATGGCGATCTCTAATCACAGTGGGGCGATAGTACTGACCACCGGGAACAAGAGTGAGTCTGCGACGGGTTATTCAACGCTATATGGAGACACTGCTGGTGGTTTTGCGGTAATCAAGGATATCCCGAAGATGGGCGTCTATCAACTCGCTAGGTGGCGGAACGCTCTAGCGGGAGTGGAATTGATCCCGACGTCGGTGCTGGAAAAGCCCCCTTCCGCCGAGTTGCGTCCGGATCAAAAGGATCAGGACTCCCTTCCGCCGTATGAGGTGTTGGACAGGCTTATTGAGCAGTACGTAGACTTTGATATGACAGCCGCCGAAATGATCTCCCTCGGAGCCGACCCTGAGCTGGCGCTCAGGGTAGCGCGACTCATCGACTTGAGCGAATACAAAAGGCGCCAGAATCCCCCTGGCGTTAGGGTCAGCGAGAAGGCCTTTGGTAAAGACCGTAGGATGCCGATCACTAATGGCTTTCGCACCGAGAGCTACGAAGTGAGCGACTAGGCCAAAAGGGCAGCTAAGCGCCCCTTACCTACCCGGTCATGTCCTTGGTTTATATTGGTTCGAGGCTAAAGATATTCGCCGTTAGTTGCCACTACGGGAGATTCTAGCAAGCTAAATTAGTCGGTTTTGGCCTAGGGAGTCGTCGCACTTCGGTTTGGGCCCGACCCGGTCGGTAATTCATCTAGGATCCAATTCGGATGGAGACGGATCGCTTGCCCCCCTGGCTGGGAGGGATTGGAGTCGATGAGGCGCTAAAAATTGGCTGGATGCTTGAGATACCACTCAGGATCGCCAAGATTGAAGATGCGCTGTTCGTTACGCTCGCCCAGGTAGCGACGTCGGAAGAACGTTCGGACCACCTCTGCCTTACGAGTTCCAAGCTGTCAATGTTCCACGCCGGACTAGCCCGGGAGTTCGCAGAGTTCTCGGGACTTTCCACTCCTATTGGTCTAGAACTGCCAGATGCGGGACGACCTCGATTAGACGATAGCATTAGGGCTATTGGTAAAATTGCCGATCTGGAAGAGCTGGATATTTTGGGAGTTCTGGACGGTGTAGTGAACCCGGCGGTGACGGCTGCATTGGCTCAAATCGAAAGTCTAAACGCAAAAGCAGCTAGCGGTAATTTGGTGAGACTCTGTCGCTCGGCACGGCAAAATTACCAGGAATGTATAGAGTTGACCGATGGTTGTAGAAGGAACCTGAACAGCACAATACTGGAGGGCTTTAGTGCTCTTAATGGGGGAATTGTCTTGTGAGCTGGGGTGTCCGGATATTTACAAACAAGCTGTACTCTTGAATTGTTTGTGCCGATACATTGGGTGTCAGTCCATGGGACTGGAGTTTTCGGGGTCGCTGGGGCGTTCTGGAAGTTTGGTCTCCGGTCGAATGATTACGAGGTGGGACGTTGGCTAAAGAAAGAGTCGACAAAGACGATGAGGATCTTGTCCGCCTGTATCTAACCGATATTGGTCAATATCCCCTTTTGACCAAGGACGACGAAGTCCGCCTGGCAAAGGATATTGAGGTCGGACGGTCCGCTCGCAGGGAGATGGATCGGAAGTCGAAGGAGTCCGTTCCCGCAAGGCGCCGGGAACTCAGGCGAGAAATCAGACTAGGTGAGAACGCAAAACAGGCTTTTGTTGAGTCGAACCTGAGGTTGGTGGTTTCGATAGCCAAGAAGTATCAGGCTTCCGGCCTGCCGCTTCTGGATCTTATCCAAGAGGGTAACCTTGGCTTAATTCATGCTGTCGAGAAGTTCGATTGGCGGAAGGGCTTTAAGTTCTCTACCTACGCTACTTGGTGGATCCGGCAGGCGATAACCAGAGGTATAGCCAACACCGGTAGAACGATCAGACTGCCGGTTCACGCAGGCGATACCCTGGCCAGGGTTCAGAAGGCGCAGACCCGACTCGAGCTGAAGCTGGGTCGCCAACCGAGCCTCTATGAGCTCGGTATGGAAGTCGAGATGCCCGAGGACAAACTAGTTGAGGCCCTGAGGTTTAGGTCTGAACCACTCTCACTCTCGGAGCCATTGCGCGAAGATGGCGATGCCGAGCTTGGCGATGTCGTCGAGGACAGGGGAGCTGAGTCTCCTTTTGAGGTCGCTGCTACCTCACTCTTACCCGTCGAGATAACCAGGCTCCTTGCTCCGTTAGACGAGAGGGAGCGGGAGATCCTCAGACTTAGGTTTGGATTGGATCGTGGCGAGCCGAGGACCCTCGAAGAGGTCGGGGAGTACTTCCACCTTACCCGGGAACGCATACGGCAGATTGAAGCCAGGGCGATGTCTAAGCTACGCCACCCGTCTTCCGATACTGGGGCTAGAGACCTGCTGACCGGCTAGTTCTGACTCATAGCTCGCAAACGCCACCAGGAGCTAGTCCTCCTCCGGTGGCGTTTTTTGTTCGTCGAGTTATCAGTGCTGCTCGTAGATGGGAATGATCATCGCCCTCGCAAGGGTGTTGAACGCTAAATTAAAGCCCAGAATCGCTGGTGCCGCATTTTCATCTATGTCGAGTCGCTCGACGCCAACCGCCGTGACTGCGAAGATATATCGATGCGGACCGTGATCCTTGGGTGGAGCGGCACCGAGGTAACCTTTGGTGCCACCGTCGTTTCTGAGGGTGATCGCAGAAGAGGGAAGCAGGCCGCGAGCGGGGTCGCCGGCACCGGTTGGCAGTTCGTGGACCGAGGCGGGAATGTTAGCCACCGCCCAGTGCCAAAAACCCGAGAGTGTCGGGGCGTCTGGGTCAAAGCAGGTAATGGCGAAACTCTTGGTTTCACTCGGGAATCCTGACCAAGCTAGCGCCGGAGAGACGTCTTCGCCACCGGCCCCAAAGATCCCCGATACTTGGGGGTTAGCTAGCGTCTTGTTGTCCATTATGTCGGATGAGCTGACAGTAAAAGAGGGTACTTCGGGGAGAAAGTCATAGGGGATAGGTGGACGGGGCCGTTGGGTCATTTAGTGACTCTCCTTGTAAGAAAGTTATCGAACCGGCGCCTACAGAACGGCTGCTAAACGCTTGCAGAAACTGAAACTAGCCTCTTTTGAGCGGTAGGGCAATAGCCCAACAGGTATTTCTTGCCGCCGACTCAATGCCCTGGCGATACCTCGCCCTTTTGGAGTATTTATTTCTCTGGTTTGCTCCGGAGAAATTCGCAGATGCAATCCCCCTACCCTTGCAGACGGGTTTCCCAGCTGCCCAGTGGCTTTGGTGCGAGAGACCGATACAACCGAGAAGTAATTAGCTCCGGCTAGTTCGGCGGGTTGGGCCTCTTTTTTGATTTCTGATTAGGCACGTGCCAACCGACCTTCGAGATACCCGTTTTTTGCTCAAAGAAGATGCAATCTTCCGGACAGGAGAACGGGATCTCTTTATTCATCGCTAACCTGCACCTCTCGAGCTTGTCTCCAACGGAGACGCTCTGGAGGATATAGTGCTTACAGTTATCCCTTACGCTCACTAGGCACAGTCTAGGCCACAAATTGCTCTACTCGCCAATCGGCGAGATGCAATTTTTTTGCGATCTTGGAAAGTTATCTAGATCTTCGAGCGAGTGTGAAGAAATCTAACTAGCGTTACTGGTTGATGGCTGCCAGAGATTCCGATTTGATTAAGTGGGCGGAGAGATTGTCCGCTATCGCCCGGACGGGGCTTGCGTTTACCGAAAGTCTTTATGAGCAGGAGCGATTCGAAGAGATCCTCCGAGTCGCCGCTGAAATACGCATCTCTAGCTCTTTCTCTGGGGAAGGCTTCTCGATCGGCGAGCTTGCTGCGGATGAGCTTTTTGAGATCTATCGATCCCAAGTGGGGAGCGGCGTTCCCGGATACGTAACTCCGAAATGCGCGGTTGCTGCAGTAGTGAAGAATGATGACGGAGAGATCCTGTTGGTCCAGAGGTCAGACTCGGGCATCTGGCTCTATCCGACCGGATGGGCGGACATCGGCTATTCGGCCTCGGAGGTGGTTGTAAAGGAAGTCGCCGAAGAGACCGGAATCGAGGTCGAGCCGATTAAGTTGATCGGTGTTCTCGACGGGATGAGGAGGGGATTCACCGCGATCCCGATGTACTCCTTGGTATTTTTATGCAAGGTTCTTGGAGGATCACTCAAGGCACATCCACTAGAGGTGACTGATGTCGGGTGGTTTTCACGGGATAATCTTCCGAAACCCATGCCGAGCTTAGAGCGCTGGATTCCGGAGATCTATCGGGCGCTAGATGGTGAGGACGTCCACGCCTATTTCGACCTTCCCCGAAAGCAGTCCTAAAAGGAACGCAGACTCGGGCGCAGTAACGCGCTCCGCAGCGCATCGTACGCTTTGGCTCGCGAGATGTTGGATCGCCAAGTGTTAATCGTCGGTGGCGAGGCCCCTAAGAAACTTCTCTGCCTCGTTTGCGATCTCTTCTGCGGAGGAGATCCTCATGATCTCCGGCTCTTCGTCATCCTCTACCCGAGACTCCAACTCGGCAACATAGGCCTGGGCGTCTTCGTCAGATGCTATGACCTTGTCTATCTGTACCTGGTAATCACGGGTAGCAGACTCCAGATCGCTCAGGTCTAACTCCAGATCTAATAGGAGCTGGAGTTTTTTGACTATCGCAAGAGCCCCTTTTGGGGAGGGGGTCTGGGCGACATAGTGGGGAATATTGGCCCAAAGCGAGGTAGAGACCATCCCCTGTTGCTGGGACATCGCCTGCAGTACGCCGACGATTCCAGTTGGACCCTGATACCTTGAGGGAGTCAGGCCGGTCTTGATCGTGATTTGGGGGTCAGACGAGGAGCCTATTACCCTGATGGGCCTCGAGTGCGCAACGTCCGAAAGTAGGGCACCCATCGACACTACCCTGGTAGCGCCTAGCTCATGTGACGCCTCGAGCACCGTGTTGGCAAATCGCCGCCACTTCAGTTGAGGCTCAAAGCCCCTGAGGAGGATGAAATCGCACTGCCCGGGGGGGGTTTCTGCAACGTAAAGCCTCACGTCGGGCCAAACTAGCCGTCTTGCCCCCTTGGAATCCATTGTAACTTGGGGCCTTACGACGGTGAAGTCGAAGAACTCATCGGCCGAGATCGTGGCGATTAGCCGCGCACCTAGCTTTTTTCGCAGGTAGTCGAGGGCCATAGAGGCAGATTCCGCTGCGTCACTCCAACCCTGAAAGGCGAGTAACAACACCGGGTCCTCAAGCTCTTTCCTGATCCGTCTCTGCCACCTGATATCCGCCATTACTCTATAGGCTACTGTCCGCAGCGAATTTTTTGACCTTATCGGGGTCTACTCGAGCTTTGTCGAGCCATTCCGAACTCGCTGTTCAACGCAGTTTTGGAGAAAAACACCAAGGTGAATGACCTGCCTGTTGTCCAATTTGAAAACAAATTAACTAATTTGCGCCTGTTTGCAACTATCGCGGAATTTGATCTCTCAGTGGCGAGCAAAAGCCTTTTCGACCACAACCAATAAATAGCTGGAAAGTGGTTTTGGAGAGGCGCGTCTCACCGACGAAGAGATGGGGGCATTGGCTAGTTCGGAGCGGATCTCGGTGGCCATCGGTCGATATGCGACCCAGCCGAGTCTCCAACCTTTTTGAAGCGGAGCAGTTGGCCCCCTTGTCGAGGGGAGATCGTCCACTTTTGGGTTTAGTTTTGAGCTAGCCTGTAATTTTACGAAAATGGACCTTGCGAGCCGGAGCGTTCTAGCAAATTGCTAGGTCGGTCTGAAAACTAAGATCAACGAGCTTTGTCTGCTTAGGCTGTGGATTTTGCTTAGCCACCATTCGACCAGCACAGACTGCGTGGATTAGCTCATTTATCGGAGTCAATGTATTATCGCTCTCGGCGTGTTTGGCTAGTTGTTTTCAGCTTCGAAGGGCTCAGAACTAAGGCTTGGGTCTATTGAACCGAGCAGGATTCGGGGCCAGAAGGTTGTGCTCGGTTGGAGGGATAGTCATTTGGATCGAGATCTTCGAATTGAAATAGCAAGCGAAGCGACGGAGGAGCTTGCGAACTCCATGTCCGTGCTGTTAGCGCAACTCTCCTCGTCAAAGGTGGATTTTGATAGAGATGTCCTCGCTCAGATGATCGAGAGCGACGCCACCGACGTCTTTATTGCCACCCAAAGCAATGACGTAGTTGGCACTCTCACACTACTTGTAGGTAGGATACCTACTGGAACAAGATGCTTCATTGAAGATGTGGTAGTAGATTCGAAAGCGAGGGGATCCGGACTAGGTGAAGCCCTTGTAAGGGCGGCGCTGGATCGTGCGAAGGAGCGCGGTGCAAAGACGGTTGATTTGACCTCGCGCCCTGGCAGAGACGCAGCTAATAGGTTGTACCTTCGGTGCGGCTTTGCTTTGAGGGATACAAACGTCTATAGGTACCAGCTGAGTGATCTCGCTGGCCGCAATGTAAGGTGAATTGTCAAAGTCGACAGAGTAATGGACCCCAGTTCGTCTGGAGGGGCAGAGTCATCGGGGGTTGATCTGTGCCCGTAGCACGCTGAGAGTTAGGAAGGCAAAGAAGTGGCCGACAGCATAACGGTAACGGATAATCGGACTGGAAAGTCCGTAGAGATCCCGCTAGAAAATGGGGTGGTTTCTTCCGCCCAGTGGCAAAAACTACTGCCGGGGGTCTGGTTCTTAGATCCAGGTTTGACCACGACGGCCATGACCGAGAGTTCTATAACCTATCTCGACGGCGACGCTGGGATATTGAGATACCGGGGTTATCCGATCGAGCAGTTGGCGGAGGACTCGACCTATCTCGAGGTCGCCTATCTCCTTCTGAACGGTGAGCTCCCGACGCTTGCGCAGTATAACGCTTGGACTAAAGAGGTCACCCACCACACCTTTATCCATGAAAATGTGAGGAAGCGCTTCTTGGACGGCTTCCACTACGACGCCCACCCGATGGGTATCTTGGTCTCTGCGGTGGCCGCCCTTTCGACCTTCTATCTAGACGCCAAGGATATCTTTGACCCCGCAGCGCGCAAGAACCAGGAAGTGCGCCTCATCGCAAAGATGCCGACCTTGGCCGCAGCTGCCTACAGATTTTCGGTTGGAATGCCCTTTGTCTACCCAGATAATGAGCTAACCTTCCCGGCGAACTTCCTCTCGATGATGTGGAAGATCGCCGAGCCGCACTATCAGCCGCACCCCACGTTGGTTAGGGCGATGGACATCCTCTTTATCCTCCACGCAGATCATGAGCAGAACTGCTCGACCACTGCGATGAGGGTTGTTGGTTCTGCCCACGCCGACCCCTACTCCTCCACTGCAGCCGCCTGCGCAGCGCTCTATGGTCCCCGCCATGGCGGCGCTAATGAAGCGGTCGTGCGGATGCTCACCGAGATCGGCAGCATGGACAACGTAGCAGCGTTCATCGATGGCGTGAAGGCTGGAAATGGAAAGCTCCAGGGCTTTGGGCATAGGGTCTACAAGAACTACGATCCAAGGGCGCGAATCATCAAAAAGGTCGCCTATGACGTCTTCGAAGTGACCGGGAAGAACCCGCTGCTAGACATCGCTCTGAAGCTCGAAGAGGTGGCCCTTTCCGATGACTACTTCATCTCCCGCAAGCTTTATCCGAACGTTGACTTCTACTCTGGCCTGATCTATCAGGCGATGGGCTTTCCGGTCGACATGTTCCCAGTACTGTTTGCAATTCCAAGGACCGCTGGCTGGTTGGCCCACTGGAATGAGATGCTGGACCAGGATTCCAAGATTATCAGGCCTCGCCAGAGCTATACCGGAGCCCCCGAGCGCAAGTATCTCCACATCGACCAGCGCTGAGTTTAGAAGTATTCGAAACGAGGCGGTGGGTTCCCAGCGCCTCGTTTCAGTTAAGCGGTGCCCTGGAGCGTCAATCCTTGGGTAGGCGCAGGAGTCCCTCTTGGACCACTGAGACCACTAGCCTTCGGTCGTGGGTAAAGATCTGCCCCCTCGCCATCGCGAGGGCTCCGTGGGCGCTAGGAGACCCCTGGGAGTACAAGAACCACTCGTCTGCCCTGAAATTGCGGTGGAACCACATAGCGTGATCCAGAGAAGCCACCATGAGCCCAGGTTGATTCCAACCGATCCGGTGGGGGAGCATCGTGGAGTCCAAAATGGTCATGTCCGAAGCATAAGCGATCACCGCGGAGTGCAGGAGTGGGTCGTCGGGCAGCTTGCCGTCGGCCTTCATCCAAACCCTACTCTTGGGCTCACGAGCCCCCATCTCCTTGGCCATGTTTGGCGGGTCGACATAGCGCATGTCGATCGCCCTCGGCTTCTCATACCAGTCGCCCATGGAGTGAGCCCAAGGGGCCATACGCTCCATAAATGTCGGAAGACCTTCGGCGGGCGGGACTTCGGGCATCGGAGACTGGTGGGATACCCCTTCCTCTTCGATGTGGAAAGAGGCCGAGAGGTTGAAGATCGGAATTTGCTTCTGCTTTGCCACGACACGCCGGGTGGTAAAGCTCTTTCCATCTCGTATCCGATCGACCTCGAAGGTGATGGGGACCTTTGGGTCACCCGGTCGTAAGAAGTAAGCGTGCAGCGAGTGAACCTTTCCGAGCTCTACGGTTCTCCCTGCGGCGATAAGGGCCTGTCCGGAGACCTGTCCCCCAAAGACTCGCTTCCTATTCTCGTCCGGCGATACCCCCATAAAGACGTCGTTGTCGAGCCTCTCGAGGTCCAGTAGCGCCACTAGGTCATCTAATGCTTGACTCACTCTTCCATCTTTACCGATTCGCAGCCGCTACTAGTCGTATTATTTGGAACTCTTTAGGAATCTGATTAGGCTCTATATTCGTGAATTTAACAATGCAGGATCGACAGGACAAGAAAGACATAGGCCTTATGGGTACTCTGATTAGGCTCAAGTCACTTGTGCTGCAGCCTAAAACGATCAAGTACACGGCAGTTTCGGCAGTTTCGGTGGTGATCACCCAAGGCCTCCTCTTCCTCTTTTACGGCGTTTTGCGGAGGTGGTCAGCTACTACCTCCAACATCATGGCGACTGCGATAGCTGCGGTGCCCTCCTACTACCTCAATAGAGCCTGGGCCTGGGGCAAGACCGGTAAGTCGCACTTTATGAAGGAAGTAGTACCCTTTTGGGCACTCGCTTTTCTTGGGCTAGCCCTGTCCGTTATAGCCGTCGGGTACGCCCATCACCTGGCAACGACGATGAACCTCTCCCATATGGGTGATGTCCTATTCGTTAATTTGGCGTCATTAGCGGCTTTTGGGATCTTATGGGTTGGGAAGTTTTTCATCTTCAATAGGGTCTTGTTCGTACAGCCTTAACGTATAGTCGAGGAGCCCATTGATGAACCTATACAAGCATGCCCTTGGCCGGGTCGTGCCAATTGACCAAAACGCCGTGGATAGCGCGCTAGCTAGGCAACTCACCCTCACCAAGCCCCCTGGATCCCTGGGGGACCTCGAGGAGGTGGCAAACAGACTCTGCGGAATAACGGGTTCCTGTCCGGCCCCGATACCCGACAACCCCCATATCTGTGTTTTTGCCGGTGACCACGGGGTTCATGAAGAGAAGGTGACACCCTGGCCACAGGAGGTCACTGCGCAGATGGTCGCCAACTTCCTCGCCGGCGGTGCAGCGGTGAACGTCATTGCCAGACAGGTCGGCGCAAGGGTAAGCGTCATCGACGTAGGGGTGAAGGCCGAGTTAGATCGGGCCCCCGGGCTGATCATCTCCAAGGTGAAAGCCGGAACAAAGAACCTTCGAGTAGAGCCTGCCATGTCAAACTTTGAGGCGAGAGAGAGCCTAGACCGTGGTGTCGAGGTGGCTGAAATGCTTCACGAAGCGGGGTATAACCTCTTCGTCACTGGGGACATGGGGATTGCCAATACAACCCCGTCGGCTGCGATCATCTCCTATCTTTCGGGGCTCGATCCCGAGGTAGTCACAGGAAGAGGAACCGGGGTAGACGACTCGACACTGGCTATCAAGGTCAAGGTGATCAAGGACGCTATATCCAGAGTGAACGCAATCGGCAACCTAAAAGATAATCCGATCGAACTCTTGGCTCAAATTGGTGGGCTGGAGATAGGGGCGATCTGCGGATTCATAATCAGCGCTGCTTCGCTGAAGGTGCCGGTGATAGTCGACGGAGTTATCTCTTTGGCCGGAGCGCTACTGGCGAATGCGATATCCCCGGTTGTCAGCGAGTATGTCTTTGCGGGTCATTTATCGGTAGAGCCTGGGGCAAAGATAGCGCTTGAGATGCTAGGCAAGAGGCCTCTATTGTCCCTCGATATGCGCTTAGGCGAGGGATCGGGTGGGGCTTTGGCGATTCCCATCGTCCAGACGGCGGCTCGGCTCCTCGCAGAGATGGCGAGTTTTGAAGAGGCCGGGGTCGAAGAGGCTTAGCGGAACTCGCCCGCATCGGCTAGCACTACTTTTTGTTGGCCAATTGGATTTCAGCGGCGGCTTTTCGACCACTACCCAAGGAAGATGGCACTCCCGAGCCAGAGAGATATGACCCGGCGAGGGTGATATTTTGCAGACCGGCGTTAGAGATCTCTAAAAGGACGGCCTCGATCAATTCCTTGTGGTGCGGCCTGAACTGTGCGAGGGCATTGTGCCAGCGGAAGACTTTAGTGTGGCCGAGTTCGGTCGAATCCTTCAGGCCGAGGATCGATGAAGCCTCATTTCCGACTAGATCGACTAGGTCGGAATCGTCGATGCCAAGGTGGCGGTAGTCCCCGAATCTGCCGACCGAGACCCTGATGAGGAGTTCGTCTGGACTCGCCCAGCTCGGCCACTTCGAAGATGAGATCGAGATTGCGGTGGTCAAAAATCCCTGGCCCTTGGGTATCAGTACCCCCGAAATTTTGTGATCCAAGTGATAGTCGGCGTCTTTAAGGGCCAAGGAGCAGATAGCCACGGAAGAGTAGCGGATCTGCGACAGTTTGAGCGCTGCGCCTTTTGCAATGGGCCTTAGCAGGTCCGCTGCGTGATAGGACGGAGTGGCCAACACTACCCCGTCGGCTTCGATCAGCTCGGTCTTTCCCGCCCGTTCGAAATGGACTAGCCAGCCATCGCCTTTTGGTTCGATCGCACTAACCTTTGCCCCCATAACTATTTCGGACCCGTTGGTCTGTGCTCTTTCGGCCGTCGCAGTTACTAGCTGTGCTAGCCCCCCGGGCAGGCTCGCAAATATTGGACTTGGTTTCGAATTGGATCCATCCATCCTCTGGCCGCGGCCTCTAGATGGTAGTTTTGGCCTTGCGGTCAGCGGTTCAAGGAGCTGCGGGGCCATGATTGATATCGACGATCCATAGACCGATCCGGCGTTGATCCCACCGATAAGGGGATCAACCACGCCCTCGGTGAAACCCCTCCCGAGCCTCCTTTGGCATAGCAACCCTAACGAGTCGGTCTCCTGGTCGCCCTTTAGGCCAAGTAGTATTCCCGCCGAAGCGCGTAGTCGTGAACCAAGACCCACCGAGTGGGTGTGCAGTGGAACCCTTGGGTTCGTGGGAATTCCCATGGCGAGCTCTCGAGGCATGGGATGTAGTACACCGTTGCTGTAAAGAAGCGCTGAACCCGCAGATGGCGCCGTGAGTTGATCGGAAATTCCGAGCTCTTGGGCTAGCTTCATTCCATGGGGGTTCCGCCTTAAAAAGGCGTCGGCACCACCTTCGAGAATTTTGCCGTCGCGTGTTTCAGTCAGGATCTTTCCCCCTAGCCTTCCTTCTGACTCGATCAGCACGACTTCGTTAGTTGGATTGAGAGATAGCTCGTAGGCCGCTCCCAGACCGGCGATTCCGCCACCAACTACCACAACTTTCATCTGATTAATCCTTCAGCTTGTCGTTGGTCCTTCCAAGCAGAGATTATCCCTCGTCCGTGTTCGTGGACGAATTCGACGAGCCTTTTAAGTATTTCCGGATCTGTCGAGGGGAGTACCCCGTGGCCTAGGTTGAAAATATAACCCGGTGCCCGGCTAGCGCTTTTCAAGACCATTTCCGCCTCCTTCTTGACCTCGTCGAAGGGGAGGAGGCACGCGGTCGGATCGAGATTTCCCTGGATTGCGAGGCGGCCGCCCGTTGCATCTACTACCTGGTCGATCTCCACCCTCCAGTCGAGTCCCAGTACATCGGCGCCCGATCCCGCCATGAGCGGGATTAGTGAAGCGGTCCCTACGCCGAAATGTATAGTCGGAACCCGATATGGCTTGATCGCGTCGAAGACGGCTTTGGAGTATTCCAAGACGTGGCTTTGATAGTGCCGAGGTGCCAAGGAACCGGCCCAAGAGTCAAATAATTGAATCGCATCGGCTCCCGCCTCTACCTGCGCCTTGAGGAATGAGATCGACAGGTCGGTCAGCAGTTGCATCAGCTTGTGCCAGAACTGTGGATCGCCGAGCATCAAAGCCTTTGTCGCCTCGAAGTTTTTCGACGGTCCGCCTTCGATTAAGTAGCTAGCAACCGTGAACGGTCCGCCGGCGAATCCGAGGAGGGGGACGGACAGCTCGCCTTTGAGTATCCGAATCGTCTCGAGGACGTAGGAGATATCTAGCTCTTCGATCCTGAGCCGATCAAGGTCCTCCTTTGTCCTGATCGGTTCGGCGATGTATGGGCCCTTGCCGGAGAGGATCTCGATAGGAAATCCGATACCTTTGAGCGGAACCATGATGTCGGAGTAGAGCACCGCAGCGTCGACGTTGTATCGCTTTACCGGCTGAAGGGTGATCTCCGCCGCCAACTCGGGAATCTCAACCGCCTCGAGTATTGATCCGGTACCCCTAATGGCCCGGTACTCAGGTAGAGCCCTTCCGGCTTGGCGCATAAACCACACTGGGACAATCGAAGTACTCTTTTTTGCCGCCTGTAGCAGCAATGGAGAGGTATTCTTAGCGTCCTCTTCTGTCTTGAGATCATGGAAAGTCATAGTTTTGTCGATTTGAGCCTAAACTCTTTTGGTCAGTTATCCACGATTTTGTTCAGTGAGGTTGCGTGAGCCATTTAGAGTTCGAAGCCGAAGCCAGCTTCATCAAAGCCGCCTATGAGCGCCTTGAGGAGACGAAAACCCAGGCTAGAACGATGATGGAGGACGTCTTAGATATCGGTAAAGGTGGAACACATCAGGCTAGGACCGAGCGGGACATGGTCGTTCGCAGCGCGTTGTCGAGGCTGGAGCAGCTCGAGATAGGTGACCAGGCGCTCTGCTTTGGAAGAATCGATCTGGTCGGCGACGAAGTGTCAGAAGAAGGACTCTCTTTCCACCTTGGGAGGGTCTCAGTGGCTTCGAAGGATCAGGAGCCGATGATCATCGACTGGAGGGCACCGGTAGCGGAGCCCTTCTATCGCGCTACCGGTAAAGACCCGATGGGCGTAGTAAGAAGGCGACACTTCGAGTGCCGTGGGTCTGAATTACTTGGGATAGAAGATGAATATCTTGGCGCATCCACCTTCGCCGACGAGGAATACCCTTCCGAAGGAGAGTCTGACGACCCGGTAGAGATATCTGGTGCCGGGGCGCTCTTCGCCGCTATTAGGCGGCCACGGACGTCCCAGATGCGCGATATCGTCGCGACGATCCAGGGCGAGCAGGATCGGATAATTCGATACCCGATGGCCGGGATGCTCGTCGTACAGGGCGGCCCGGGA
>JABEUM010000063.1 GCA_013044475.1 Acidimicrobiaceae bacterium
ACAACGTCATAGGAACTTTCTATCCAACACCTTTATCTTTTAGAGCCAGATCCACCGATACCTTTGGCGGAGCGGCGGGGGAAAAACCTCTTGTGTCCAAGTGCGCCATCATTTCGATCGCCTGAGGTGCGCTCCATCTGACCTTGCTCTTTTTCGTCAACGGGGCTGGTTGGCAAGAGTACCTTTTGGGTCGACATCGGAAGGATGAATTCAGGGACCTTGTCGGAGTAGTTGGAAGCCGACCGGTCGATATCACCAATGCGTTTGCTTTGCAGCGGCAGGTGTCGGAGCCACTTTGTTCGCATACGGCCAATTAGTTCGCATACGGCCACTTAATTCGCATACGGCCACTTAATTCGCATACAAAAAGGTCGGCTAGTTCATTATTCGAGCAATCGGATGAGTCGACATTGGCCCTTTGGAAGCTCAAGCTGCCTTGCGGGCTAGGAAATGCAAGCTCCGGTAGAGACGGTTTTTACCTTTCCAACCGCCGCTAGCCCTTCTTTGGCTACGGCCGGAGACGCAAGAGCGAAGCCGACTTGGGGATTTGTGGTAGAACGAGAAAAGACCACCCCTACCACCTGTCCGGCCAGGTCGATCAGCGGACCACCGGAGTTGCCCGGCCTAACTATCGCTTCGATCTGATAGACGAGCCGATCGGTTAAGCCCTGTCCATAGATGTCCCTTCCGGTGGCATTGAAGGTAGCCATTATCCCGGCGGATCCGTAGGTCAATGGCCCGCCCTCTGGGTATCCCATTACTACCGCCTGGGTACCTCGATTAAATTCAGAAGTGTCGAAAACCAATTTTGGATCGGTAAGTCCCGGGACGCTAAGTACGGCTATATCCAATTTTGGATCGAAAAGAACCGGTCTTGCCGGATGGTCCCCGCTCTGATCGACGACGACCGGATCGGAGATACCCGCTATTACGTGGGCATTTGTTATTACGTAGCCGCTAGAGATGACGAAGCCAGAACCCTCTTGGATCTGACCGCAGCCGAGTCCCTCAATTTTGACTACCGAGGCCTGAGACTCGGCCAGTATTTTGGCGACTGCGGCAGAGCTTGGTAGTCCCACCGGCCCTGCCAGCTGAGGTGGAATCGAGGCGAAAACTGGCGGAAAGCCAGCTGATCCCATGAGTCGGTCTATTTTGGCAAAGAGCGACGGAGCCGGGGGCATTACCTTGTCGATCGCCCTGACAATCTCGGAGTTCGCCACCTGGGCACTGATGGTGGAGAAGGGCGAATTGATCGCTATTGCGGCGATTACCCAAGCCCCAAGGAGGGTTGCGAGCACGGAGATTCCCGAGCCCAAGATTGCGTCGATCGACCCCAGATGGAACCTGCGGAGGGACTTGAAAATTTCGGTCCCAGCTTTTCTGCCCAGTCCAGCGAGGATCGAAGCACAGATGAACAGGGTCAAAAGGGCAATTATTGTCTTTAGGACCCCGGGCTTGACTACCGAACCAATGATCGGAGCTAGTAGGGCACCAATAATCATTCCTATCCAGAACCCGCCGTATGAGCCGAGTTGGACCGCGGCTCCTAGCTTGGTCCCCCGTGCGGCCGCGAAGGCAACCGCTATGAGTACCAAGAGATCTACCAAGTCAAAGCCGGCGATGACCGATGTAATGGTGTGTGTCGACGCAAGAATCACTTTTTTACCCGTATAGACCCTAGTAGGCCGACGGAAGAGACGGCATGGTTAATGACAAGGTCTTAATCTGTCTGATCCGGAGGTTTGTTGCCCGACAGGGAGAAGACCATATCTAGACCCTCGGCTGAGATTGGTCTGGCCAACTGATATCCGGCGACGGAGTCGATCCCGGTATCTTTTAGGAAGTTCAACTGCTCGGCATTCTCTACTCCGATAGCACAGACCGAAGTGCCCAAGGCGCGGATGAGATCCGTGGTGGACAGGATAACTTGACGCGCAACTTCTGAAGTGTCGACCAACTCAATCATCGATTTTGCAAACTTGACTTGGTCAAAACTGAACTTGGTCAAAACTGACAGGCCGGCGCCATCCTCGCCAAGGTTGTCGAGGTTTAACCCAATTCCATATTCTGATAATGCGCGCAGCTGCGCTTCGCTGCGTTCCCATGACCTTCCGGTCAGTCCCCCGACCGAGATATCGAGCCAGATCGGCAAGTGCTCTCCGCTCCTGCTCTCTAGCATATGGATAAGCTCAAAGGCCAAAGCTGAGTCCTTGAGGTAACTCTCTGAGACGTTGACGTCGACTCGGATGTCCAATCCGGGAAAGCGATTCCACCAGAGGACGCTCTGATTTATCGCCTGTTCTAGGACTGTCCGGGCCAGCTCTCTGCCAAGACCCATCTCTTCGGCAAGTGGTGCGAACATCCCCGCTCCGAGCTGGCCTTTTTCGGGATGATCCCAGCGGGCTAAAGCCTCGACCGCTACCATTCTCATGTCGACTAGGTCGTAAATTGGCAGATAGAGAAGAGAGATCTGCCCACCGCTAATCGCTTCTCGCAAAAGGGCTTTGTCAGTCTGTACTCTAAGGTTCGCTAGATAATTAATTCCCTGGTAGAGCTCTATTCCGCCAGGGCCGCTCCTCTTTGCGACCGAACGGGCCTTGGAGGACATCGACAGGATCTCGTCAGCGGTGGGTTCTGAATCGGTGGAGACCCTGGCAACGCCGATCGAAGCGGTCAGGAGAACAGGTTCATCATCTTCATCAACCTTGAAGGGGGCGGCGAGGCAAGTCTGCACCGATCGTCCGAGCCAAGTCGCAGTCTCGTCCGAGTTGATTCCGGTAATTATCAGTACGAAAACGTCTGAAAAGAGTCGCCCCAAAAATCCTTTGGAGCCAAATGCCCCCTGGAGTCGAGCTGCTATCGCCTTAAGTGTCTGGTCGCCATAGCTGATACCGTAGTTTTCATTAATCGCAGAGAAACCGTCCATGTCGATCACTAGGGCGCATATTTCGAGAAGTTCATCCGATCCGACTAGTTCGTTTATGTGATTGATCACTTGCGAGACATTTGCTAGACCGGTAAGCGGATCGACCCTTGAAGAGTCGTGTGAACGGTTGACTATTCGACCTAGCAGGTCGATGACATCTTTTTGAATAGGCGAAGGATCGACTTGCTCAATGAAAAGCTCTATAAAGGTGCCAGCGTCTTCGCCCAGCTGAATAGTCGCTGGGAGATGGGGTACGGACTTGGTGTCGATCTTACCGATCAGGATTGAATCGATTATCCAGGCTTTTAGCTTGGTACCCGAGACATCTTTTGCGCTGCATGCATTTACGAAGCCCTTTGAAAGGTAGGACTGGTTCGCCTCAATGTCGGGAGAATTGCCTATCGTAATTGCGCAGATCGTTCCGGTGATAATGTCCAACGAGAGTTGGAAAGGTGGAAGCAGATCTGTTTGTGTCGCCCCAAAATCTGGTTCGAGATCCAAGGGGTCACCAATAGATATGAACTCATCTCCTTCAATAGTAAAAGAGCTAAATTGTCTATCCATTTGGCATACTCACGATGCTATGGGGCGGTTAAAAACGTGCTGCACTGATCTAGTTATCGGCACCGTTAGTTAAATCTTAATTGGGCTCTATATGCAATAGGGGCGATATGCTCCCCGACTGAGCAAAGTTCAAAAATACTGACCGCATAAATCAATTCTATGAGACCTCCAGCTAGTGTGACCGTGGAGGTGACGAGGGTTGCTGGCTAGTGGAATTGATATCTTTCGACTTACACTGCACGTTTTGGCGGCGTCGATATGGGTTGGAGGGCAGATAACCCTGGCGGGTCTGGTGCCGACCCTTAGGAAAGAGGGGAAAGAGGTCGCCAAGGCCGCGGCGAACGCTTTCGCCCGACTTTCGTGGCCCACCTATTTTATCCTGGTGATTACGGGTCTGTGGAATACTACCACCTTCGATATGGCGAAGATGTCAACGGCATGGAAGATCGTCCTTGGCATCAAAATTGTTGTCTTTGGAATTGCCGGTCTTTCGGCTTATTTGCATCAAAGAGCAAAGTCCCCCGTTGCGAATGGGGTGTGGGGCGCAATAACCGCCCTATCTTCAGTGGCGGTCCTGGTGATGGGGATAGCCTTAGCAGGCTAAATCCCTCACCCGCTGAGAGCTAAAAGACAACCCGCCAGCGGGAGAACTCGACGGCCTCTTCAATTTTGCCGGAAACCATAGCAGAACCGACATCTTTGAGCTGGTAAATTTGATAGCTCAAAGCTTTGGGCCAGAGCCGTCTCGAAGATGCACTAACGAAAATATTTCGCTAGCCAGTGCAATCGATTTGATGAAGGAGTCTTTGATGCCCAAATTGGCACCAGGCCGTTTCGGACTTTATGACCCACAGAATGAGCACGATGCCTGTGGGGTTGCTTTTGTTGTCGACGTAGAGGGTCGAAAGAAGCACTCGATCGTAGAGATGGGGATAACTGCGCTTTTGAACCTTGAGCACCGTGGTGCGTCGGGGGCAGAACCCAATACTGGCGATGGGGCCGGGATCCTAATTCAGAATCCTGATGCATTCTGGCGTAAGAGGGTCGACTTCGAGCTGCCAGACGAGTTCCACTATGTCACGGGAATAGCCTTTATCGATCCCGAGGCCGACCCCGCTGTGTTGGAAGGATTCGCCCAGATCGTGACCGAGGAAGGGGCCAGCGTCCTTGGGTGGCGAGAAGTGCCAACTGATAACTCCTCACTGGGAGCCACAGCGAAGGCCGCCGAGCCCAAGATGCGACAAGTCTTTATCTCTGGGAACCAAGGCGAGAGCCACATGGTCCTCGAGCGCCTCGCTTTCGTAATCAGGAAGAGGTCGGAGAGGGAACTGAATGGAATCTATTATCCATCCTTGTCCGGTCGGACTTTCGTTTTCAAGGGAATGCTCACTACGCCCCAGGTGACCAAGTACTTCGCAGACCTCTCTGAGCCGGACCTCTGCAGCGCTATAGCACTAGTCCACTCGAGATTTTCTACCAATACCTTCCCGTCCTGGAGTCTCGCCCATCCCTATCGGCTCATTGCCCATAATGGTGAGATCAATACCCTGAAAGGGAACCGGAACTGGATGACCGCCAGGCAGTCGCTGTTGGAAAGTGACATAATACCCGGCGACCTAGGCCGGATTTTCCCAATCTGCACACCAGGGGCGTCAGACTCTGCCTCTTTCGACGAAGTTCTCGAACTGCTCCATATGGCCGGTAGGAGCCTTCCGCACGCCGTTTTGATGATGATCCCCGAAGCGTGGGAGAACCACAAATTTATGGACCCTGAGAGAAGGGCCTTCTATCAGTTCCACTCATCGCTTATGGAGCCGTGGGACGGCCCAGCGTCGATCACCTTCACCGACGGGAGCGTCGTAGGAGCGGTGCTCGACCGAAACGGGCTTCGACCATCTCGCTACTGGGTGACCGAGGATGGCCTAGTTATCTTGGCTTCCGAAGTTGGCGTAATCGAGGTGGACCAGTCCCGTATAACAAAAAAGGGCCGACTGCAGCCTGGGAAGATGTTTCTAATCGACACATCGCTTGGCCGAATCGTCTCTGACGACGAGATCAAAGCCCAACTAGCTTCGCAGCACCCCTACGCATTCTGGATCAATGAGAACCTTATCTCCTTGGACGATCTACCTCCAAGACATATGCTGGTTCCGCAGCACTCGTCCGTAGTGGTCGCTCAGAGGGAGTTTGGATATACCTCTGAGGAGCTTCGACTGATACTGGCCCCGATGGCGCGCACGGCGATCGAGCCGATCGGCTCGATGGGTTCCGATACACCCATTGCGGTGCTTTCGAAGCGCCCGAGGCTGCTCTTTGACTACTTCACTCAGCTCTTCGCCCAAGTGACAAATCCGCCGCTTGACGCTATCAGGGAGGAGCTGGTTACCTCCATGGGGGCGACAATCGGCCCTGAAGGGAACCTGCTTTCGCCAACCGCTAAATCGGTTCGACAGATCCATCTACCCCACCCCATTATCGACAACGATGAACTCGCCAAGCTGATCTATATTCACGAAGATGGTGGGGTCGAAGGCTATAGGGCGAAGGTGATCGATGCCCTGTTCGACCCGGGTGCATCGGGTTTGGGCTTAAAGCTCGCTTTGGATTCGATCAGGGAGCAGGCTTCCTCAGCGATCAGAGAGGGGGCTAATATTATCGTCCTGTCGGATCGGCACTTCACCGAGAGCCTCGCACCGATACCGTCGTTACTTGCGCTCTCCGCTATTCATCATCATTTGGTTCGAGAGCAGACGAGAACTCAAGTTGGTTTGGTGGTCGAGACCGCCGAGGCCAGAGAAGTCCATCACATGGCGCTTTTACTCGGTTATGGTGCGGCCGCTATCAACCCATATCTCGCCTTCGACACGATCGTAGACATGATCCGGGAGGGGATCTTGACCGATATCGAACCACGAAAAGCGGTTCGAAATTACGTCAAGTCCGCTACTAAAGGCGTCCTTAAGGTCATGTCCAAGATGGGGATTTCGACGGTCGCCTCCTATACCGGGGCTCAGGTTTTTGAGGCGATTGGATTAGATCAGGCCATCATTGATGAATACTTCTATGGCACCCAAAGCCGTATAGGCGGGATTGGCCTGGAAACCATTGCTGATGAGGTATCGCAGCGCCACTACCTGGCCCATCTCGTACGACCCAGTGAGCAGGCATATCGCGCATTGGATGTCGGAGGCGAATATCAATGGCGCCGGGAGGGCGAATACCACCTTTTCAACCCTGAAACGGTATTCAAGCTCCAACATTCGACCCGTTCCAAGCGAATGGACCTTTTCCGGGAGTATTCAAAGGCCGTCGATGATCAATCGAGGAATCTGGCGACTATTCGGGGTCTCTTTGGTTTCAACTTCGGCCTAAGACCAGCTCTGGATATATCAGAGGTAGAGCCGGTCTCGGAGATAGTCAAACATTTTTCCACTGGTGCGATGTCCTATGGATCAATCTCCAAAGAGGCGCATGAGACCTTAGCGATAGCGATGAATCGGCTTGGGGGAAAGTCGAATACCGGCGAGGGTGGAGAGGACTCCGACCGTTTTACGCAAGATGCAAACGGAGATCTCCGCCGTTCGGCGATAAAGCAGGTGGCTTCGGGCCGATTCGGAGTGACGGCTGAGTATCTGACCAACGCAGACGATTTGCAGATCAAGATGGCCCAAGGGGCAAAGCCCGGCGAGGGCGGACAGCTGCCGGGGGAGAAGGTCTATCCGTGGATAGCAAAAACTAGGCATTCGACCGCTGGCGTTGGACTGATCTCGCCTCCACCTCACCACGACATCTATTCGATTGAGGACTTAGCACAACTAATACACGACTTGAAGTCGGCTAATCCATCTGCTCGGGTGCACGTGAAGCTGGTATCGGAGGTCGGCGTAGGGACCGTCGCGGCGGGTGTATCCAAGGCCCACGCCGATGTCGTTTTGATTTCAGGCGGAGACGGTGGAACCGGAGCTTCACCGCTGACCTCCCTCAAACACGCCGGCGCACCGTGGGAGTTGGGCCTCGCCGAGACCCAACAGACCCTTTTGGCTAACGGCCTCAGGGATCGGATAGTTGTACAGGTTGACGGACAATTAAAGACCGGTAGGGACGTGGTCATCGCTGCGCTTTTGGGCGCCGAAGAGTTTGGATTTGCAACCGCTCCACTCGTCGTATCCGGCTGCGTGATGATGCGTGTCTGCCACTTGGATACCTGCCCAGTTGGTATCGCGACCCAGAACCCCGAACTGCGGAAGCGCTTTTCCGGAAAGCCAGAGTACGTCGTCACCTTCTTCGAATACATAGCCCAAGAAGTTAGGGAGCATCTTGCGGCTCTCGGTTTTAGGTCGATCGAAGAGGCAGTTGGGCAAGTCGAATCGCTAAATATTGCCGAAGCAATAGATCACTATAAAGCGCAAGGACTTGACCTTTCGCCAATCTTCAGCCTGCCCGATATCCAACGAGATACTCCGAGGCGAAGGACAACTTTTCAGGATCATGGCCTTGAGTCATCTATTGACAATCGATTGATAGAACTCTCCGCGGCGTCTTTACAATCAAGCGAACCAACGCGGATCGAGCTGCCGATCTCAAATGTGGATCGAAGCGTCGGTGCTACATTGGGCCACGAGTTAACTAAGAGGTTTGGCGGAGTTGGCCTTGCTGACGACACCATTTCGGTGAAATTTACCGGATCCGCAGGCCAGAGCTTCGGTGCATTCGTTCCCAAAGGGATAACCCTTGAGCTTGTCGGAGATTCAAACGACTATTTCGGAAAGGGTCTATCCGGGGGAAGGTTGATCGTGCGACCACCCGAGAAGTCCAACTTTATCGCCCAGGAGAACGTGATAGCGGGGAACGTAGCTCTCTATGGTGCAACCTCTGGAGAAGCCTATATTCGTGGCATAGTTGGAGAGCGATTCTGCGTTAGGAACTCTGGAGCACACGCCATCGTTGAAGGAATCGGCGATCACGGTTGCGAATATATGACGGGTGGGAAGGTTGTCGTACTAGGACCTACAGGTAGGAATTTTGGCGCTGGAATGTCGGGTGGAGAGGCCTATGTCTACGACCCGGATGCCAACTTTGCCAAAATGGTCAATGCCGAGATGGTCGACCTCGACCCACTCGAAGAAGACGACCTCAGCTGGTTGAAGGACAAGTTGGAAAGCCATCTTCGTTACACCGGCTCCGAAGTGGCCGAGGCGATTCTAAAGGACTTCGCTAAAGAGTCCCGGCACTTCGTAAAGGTATTTCCTAGGGACTACAAGGCCGCCCTGCTGACTCAAGCGGCCAAGAGATCACAAGGAAGTGAGCAGTGAGAATTTTCCAATTAATTAGACAAAATGACACACCATTTGCTTTGGATGGTGGAGTTGCGAAAACCTCCTGTAGGGGTAGTTTAGAGAGGATGATCGGTGGCAGATCCTAGGGGATTTTTGAAGTACCCGCGCCAAGGAGCTAAGCGTAGGCCGGTCGAGCTGAGGGTTAAAGATTGGAAAGAGGTTTATCTTCCGATCGAAAAGGGAGATGTGGTCCTCCAAGCGGCTAGGTGCATGGACTGCGGGATTCCCTTCTGCCATAACGGATGCCCGCTCGGCAACTTCATACCAGACTGGAATGATCTCGTCTATCGAGACATGTGGCGTGAGGCTTCTGCGAGGCTGCACTCTACGAACAACTTTCCAGAGTTCACCGGGAGGTTGTGCCCTGCGCCGTGTGAGGCCGCTTGTGTTTTAGGCATCGGGGACAATCCAGTATCGATTGAGCTTATCGAGAAGGAGATCGCCGAGAGGGCTTGGTCTTTGGGCTGGCTCGAGCCGATCATCGCCGAAATACCTACTTCAAGGCGTGTTGCCGTAGTCGGATCCGGACCAGCTGGACTGGCGGCCGCCCAACAGTTGACCAGAGCTGGCCATAAGGTTGTGGTGTTTGAAAGAGCTGACAAGCCGGGGGGACTTTTGCGTTACGGGATACCCGAGTTCAAAATGCAGAAGGAAGTTCTGGACAGACGGATCGACCAGATGGTCAAAGAGGGCACTGAGTTTCGATGCTCGACACTGGTCGGCGATGAGATCTCGGTTAGTTACCTGAAAGAGAACTTTGATGCCGTCGTGCTCACTGTCGGATCGACCGTGCCACGGGATCTCGCAATCCAAGGTAGGGAGGCTTCAGGCGTCCATCAGGCGATGCAGTACCTTCCCCTTGCTAATCGGTTTGCCCTATCCGAGATCGATGCCTCGCCTATCGATGCAAAAGGCAAGAGGGTAGTGATCATCGGTGGTGGAGACACCGGAGCAGACTGTCTCGGGACCGCTCATCGGCAGGGCGCGGCCTCGGTGGTTCAGTTTGAGATCCTCGATGAGCCCCCCGCTGCTCGCCCAGCGAATACCCCATGGCCGACTTGGCCGATGATTATGAGGACTTCGTCGGCCCATGAGGAGGGCGGAGAGAGAAAGTTTTCGATCAACACCGAGAGATTTATCGCTGACTCTGATGGAAGGCTCGTAGGGCTAGCGACCCATCGGGTTGAGCAGGTGGTCACCGAAGGGGGAGTCCACTTTTCGAAGGTTGAAGGATCGGAGGCGACTGTCCCGTGTGAACTGGTCTTTTTGGCTCTGGGGTTTGTTGGGCCGGAGAAGAGTGGGTTCTTGGACGAGTTGGGCGTCGAGTACGACCAACGAGGAAATGTCAAGACCGATGCCAACTGGATGACAAGTTCTGAAGGTGTCTTTGCGGCTGGCGACGCACGCAGGGGTCAATCCCTCATCGTCTGGGCGATAGCAGAGGGCCGGTCAGTGGCATCCGCTGTGGATCGTTTTCTGATGGGCAAGACCGATCTTCCCGCACCGCTGAGCACCGATTCGAGGGCGCTGACCGCCTAAAGCTGGACCGATGAACGGCTCAGGGTGATTCTTCGTATTTCTGAGAAGATAGCGATGAACTATTTCCTTCTGGCGGCGATAGTTCATCAAATGTAGTGGAATTGCCGACTCGCCCTGGGCTATCTTCGTCAATCCGGACTTGGATTGAGTAGCATTATTTCGGTAGATTTTATCTTCATGCGATCCTCGATCCCGATGTGTATTTTGGGGTACTCCCGAGTACCGAGATTCCACTTGTCAAAGACTGTGTTATCCAAGTTAATCCTTGGTTTCAAATAACTGCAACAGTTACTGGATAATGGCGGCAAAAGTGAGGGTACCAGCACTTTCTTAGTTCCCTAGACCACCAAGGGTACTAGGTCCTACCGCCGTAGTTCTACCTGGGGTTGCCCAGTAGCTTCAGGGGTGAACATCACGTACTCTCGCCCTACTGCATGAGTAGTCGTCTCCTCATACTTTGGTGTGCACCGCAATAGGTTTTTGGATTTATCTGTGCGGGGATCACCTATCAAGGTGATCAAAGTAGGAGGGAAGACGAACTCAGTGGGCGCATTGGTTGGCAAATTGACTACCGGGATTTCCCGGGCTGCCCTAGGCGGGGCTTCGGTCTATTTGCCGTCTCAAACTGGACCGGTATCAAACCATTTAGCGTTTGCATTCGGTCCGTTTGCGGGATCGCTCACTTCAAATTCGGTCAAGTTTTCTGACTTGGACTACTTGCAAGAGGGGGCTTATTCACTGAGCCCATTGCGTGAAGGCAAACTCGTGTCTCCGATAGATGCGGGTATAGCCAAGGAGTCTTCGGATCACCCTTGGCATCTGCGGGGGAACATCTGGGCGAACCCAGTCGCAGCGATTCGACTGGGGAGTTTCTGTCGCAATGTCGGCGGGATCAAGAAAGTCAAGGAGGAACTAAACCATGCGGCTTAGAAGACAGCTCCAAAATACAGGGAGCGAAAATTCCAAGAGCCTCGGTTGGTGGAGCAAGAGAACAGCGGTGACAATCGGCAGTATTGCCCTGACCGGTGTCACGCTAAGTGCGTGCTCATCGACGGGCAGCTCTTCGTCAGCGAACGCTTCATCAGCCTCTTTATCGACAACAAATGTCGTGAACGAAAAGATGGTGATAGAGACGGGCAAAATGGACGGCAAGCCAGGCTGGCCCCGATTTGTTCCGGCTAACCTTTCCGTTCCGGCTGGTGCAACGGTAGATCTAACCATCGTCAACTACGACGACGGTACCGCACCATTACCCACCTCATCACCGTGGAACAAGGTGATGGGTGCGGATCCAACATTCGGCGTTACCGGTGGTGGTGTCGAGACGATCAACTCACAGTCCATTACCCAAGTAGATGCGGCTTCGGTGTCGCACACCTTTGAGATTCCGGGACTCCTGCTGAATGTACCAATCCCGGCGGTTCCATCTGGGCAGACCAGTGTGAGCATCGACTATAAGTTCCGAATTGACAAGCCAGGCAGGTACCTCTGGATCTGTGCGGCGCCGTGTGGAAGTGGCACTACCGGTAACGGCGGGGCGATGGGCACCGCTGGGTGGATGCGTGGATATATCACGGTCACCTAAGAGACTCCTCTCAAGCGACCTTCGAGTCGCACACCTTAGCTAGGAATCTCCCCTTTTGAGGGATAGATCGAAGAACTGAAGTACCAAGGTCAAAAAGTTTTATGAAAGTGAGGAAAGTTGAGCACGTCTTATAACAACGAGACAGACTCGACGTCGAGCGAGCGGAGGACGAAGAAGTATCGTTCCTTTTCGCTCAGCCCAAGTGTTAATGATGAGTCGTCGTGTGGAGCTTCGGCATGCGGGTCAGCTGAATCGGAAAGTTGCGGGATATCGATTCCGAAGGGCGAGGTCTCCAGGAGAAACCTACTAAAGCTCATCGGAAAGGGTGCCGCTGCAACAGTCGCAGCTGGCGTCGGCGTCGAGCTACTAACCTACCGGGCCTACGCTCAGAGCGGGTCCACAACGACCCCGAACGGACTCGGAACCAACGGCAATATGACCCCCGGCATGGCCGCTGCCATGGCCGACCCGGCTGCCCCGCCGGATCATCAGTGGGCGATGGTAATAGACCTTAGAAACTGCGACGGATGTGGTTCTTGTACCGCCGCATGCCAGAAGGCGCACTACTTGACCCCCGATCAGACCTGGATCAAGGTCTTTTCCATGGCGAACAATGACGGCCAAACCTACCATATGCCCCGTCCCTGCATGCAGTGCGAAGATCCACCTTGCCTCCATGTCTGCCCGGTAGAGGCGACATTTAGGACTGACCAGGGTGTCGTTTTGGTAAATCAGGATCGTTGCATCGGTTGCCGTATGTGTATGGCGGCCTGTCCTTACGAGGCCCGATACTTCAACTGGACTGCGGACGTGCAATATCCGACCACTCCAATACCCCCAACACCACAAGCCCCGATCCCACAGAAGCTGGGCACGGTAGGTAAGTGCACCTTCTGCGTAGGTAATCTCAACAACGGTCTCCTGAGCGAGTGTGCCTCGGGTTGCCCGATGGGTGCGATCTACAATGCAGACCTCAAGACAGACGTGGCGGTCAATGGTCTAGGCAGCACGGTAAAGCTGTCGACCTTCCTATATAACAACGACGCTGTCACCTTCTACCCCGAGCAGAACACACACCCAAGAGTCTGGTACATCGTTGGACATGGCCAGAACCTCGATACAAACTCGACAACGGCTTAATCGGTGAGTTGAAGAGAAAGGCTGCAAAACAAGATGGATAAGAACTCACCTATACCACCAAGGGACGACAACTACTCCGATACCGAGAGCGCTTGGGCTGTGGATGTCAGGGAGGCCGCCACTAGGGGAATGACCCAGAAGGCTTCCCGCAAGTGGTGGCTAGCGATAGCACTTTTGTCGCTGATGGTGCTAGCGGGCGTCTATGCCTGGTACTACCAGCTAAAGCACGGCATGGCGTCTGCCGGATATAACGACCAGGCATTCTGGGCGGTATACATCGCAGACGTAATCGCATTTATTGGTGTGAGCTATGGAGGCGCCGTGATATCGGCGATTCTCCGCCTCACCGGCCAGAGCTGGAGGGCACCTCTTACTCGTATCGCCGAGGGTATGGCTTTAGCCACCGTCATAGTCGGCGCTATGTTTATCTTCCCGCACCTCGGTAGGCCCGAGCGGTTTATGAACATCGTCTACTATGCCAACTGGTCATCTCCGTTGGTGTGGGACTTCCTGGCGATCATGACCTACACGGTTGCGACGATCATATTCTTCTATATTCCACTCATTCCGGACCTGGCGATCGTCAATAGACACCTGGGATCGTCAAACAGTCCGATGAGGCGCAAGATCTACTCAGCGCTCTCGTTGAACTGGATGGGTAATAAGCGCCAACGCAGGTTGCTCCATGGGTCATTGACCCTCATCTCGCTGGTGATCATTCCACTCGCAGTAAGTGTGCACTCGGTGCTTTCCTGGGCGTTCGCACTGACATCGAGGCCCGGCTGGGCGGAGACGGTCTTTCCGCCGTATTTCGTCATCGCCGCCTTGTATTCAGGTACTGCCCTCGTCATCGTGACTGCGGCGGCATTTCGGTCCGGATACAAACTCCAGCGATTCATAACCCAACGGCACTTTGTACGGATCGGCTACCTCATGGCGGCCCTCGGATTGGTCTACCTCTACCTCACCTTTGCGGATATGGCGACCGAAGGATACACCGGAATTACTACCGGATGGATCACTCAGACCATCACTGGAAGGTATGCGATTCCATTCTGGATATATGTTCTCTTCGGTGAACTTATTCCGATCGTAGTGGTCGCTGTCAAGAAGTTCAGGAACATAAAGGGCCTGACCTTCGCAGCTGGCGGCGTAGTCGTCGCCCTTTGGATCAAGCGTTTGGTCATTGTCCTACCGCCCGCAACCCAGCCGCTTATCGGCAGCTACTGGGGCGCCTACCACTTCACCTGGGTCTCGATAACGATCACCTTGGCGGGTGTAGCCGCTGTTCCGCTAATCCTTATGGTGATGTTCAGGCTCATCCCTATCCTTTCGATTGAAGAAATGGAAGAAGCTGGTCCAATCGGCTCAATCGAGCAGATCTCGGATAAGACCGAGAAGTACCAAGATACTCTGCTGGCCGGCGGTCGAAATCTCGAGCACGTGAAGCAGAAGACCCCTTCGGCTGGCTTGCAGATGAGCGGAGTGGATCCAATCAGCCCTCAGACAACACCAGCCCTAGCTGTCAATCCAAATGTGAATACTGGCGGGTTCTCGATCAATCCAGGGGAGATAAGGTAATGCGATTTCTAACGAAAATGGTTTCAGGCTTTGCGCTAGTTGCCTTGGCAAGTGTGGTTAGTCTCTCCTTGAGTTCGCTACCAGCTTGGGCGGCCTCGGGTGGAACTACTACTACATCGTCGATGCAGATGGGAACCGGCAGTTCAAACGGCTACAGTTCTACGGCTACTAGTTCTAGTGAACTTAGCTTGGGGGCAGCTCTTACAAAGACCGGTTCTGACCAGTTGACCCTGAGTGTCTCGCCTTCACCTCAGGCGGCGGCCAATCCAGCGGTCGTCAAGTCGCTCGCTGGACAGGTAGTCACCTTCTACGTAAAGACGAAGGTCTTCTCCGGTGACGGAATGATGGCGGTAGGGACCGCTACAACGAACGCCTCCGGCGTCGCCACCTTGAACTACATGCCCACCTGGACCGGGGTGACCGACTTCGCCGCTCAGATGGGTGCGACCTCGACGATGGGAGCGATGAGTACCTCTTTGAACTACAACGTGCTGAAGGACCCCACAGGTGTGCCGTCACAGTACTTCGAGTCACAACGACCGCTGCACGGCATTGCAACCGTCCTCGTCAAGTTCCTCATCGGGATTGCGGCCGCAGTATGGCTGATTCTTTTGGGAACCCTCGCGGTAGTTCTGTTTCGCATGCCAAGGCTGGGAAGGAGTCAATAAGGTGTTACATTTAGCGTCGAAGGCAAATAGGGCTTCCAGCGGCGGGACGAACCCCTCTACCAAGAGATTCACCCGCTCAGTTGCCCCACTTCTTGGCGTCGGAGCGATAGCGATCACCCTCGCAGGATGTGCTAGCGATCAGTTTGTCGGACAAACAGCGATCAAGCCGCAACAGGGGAGCGCTCCTTGGACCACCCAGGCACCAACGCAGGCCCAGCTGGCCACGGCGGGTTCAATCCCGGTGACGATTAAGGATATTTCTACCTCGATCGGGACAACCGAGCCGGCCTACTTCGGACCTGGCGGCAAAGGCGCCGCGAGTCTCTTTACCATCAAGGCCGGGGCGACTGAGAAGATTGTCTTCAAGAATACCGATGCAATGCCCCACACCTTCACCGTACCTAGCCTTGGGCTGAACGTGATGGTTCCTCCGATGGGATCGATAACTCAAAGTATCGTTGCAAAGACCGCAGGTACCTACACCTGGTACTGTTCGGTCCCCTGCGGCAGCTGGGTTATGACCCACGACGGATACATGAAGGGCACCTTTACGGTCAGCTAAGAAATCGCAAGGACGTGCGAGATGAGAGATTAAACGTCCGGTAAAAGTTTCCCGCCTACAGGGCCCGGATTCTCGGAGGAAAGACCAAAAGGTCAATCCACCAAGGATCCGGGCCTGTCCCCTTTTAATCAGCCTTACGGGCTGCTAAAGACGTCTTTAGCTCAGCTTTTTGTGCTGGGTAAGCGCAGCTTACAGTATCCTTTTTGAGTGGATACCGTAGCCAGCCCTAAAGCGTTGCCATCTTGTGGATCAACTCGATCGTCGCTAGGCAGTCGTCTTTGGCGCGATGCCCCGCAGATGGGAGCTTCTGGTATCGATAGCCGCCGAATCCGGGCTCGCCAACATAGGCCGCATATCGAAGCATGACACATTGCCAAATGGAGTCGATTGGCTGAAGGTCTCCTCGAGCCGCCTCATTTTCTAGTAGCGGTCTGTCGTAATTCACGTTGTAGCAAAGGACCAATCGATTTTCGACCACAGCTAGCAGGTCGGGCCAGATACCCGCGATGGTCGGCGAATCGATTACGTCGAAGTTCGATATACCATGAATTTTCCTCGCTCCCTCTGGTATCTCGATCTCCGGATTCACCAAGGTGTCTAGAAGCACGTTGCCCGCGGGGTCTAGGACCGCAACCTCTACCACTCGGGAGGTCTTAGTGGATAGCCCGGTAGTCTCGGTATCGAGGATTACCCACTCTTTGCTGTTCAGCTTTTCTCTAGCCCAAGCGGCGCTTTCGGCATGATCAGATTCTGCGTTTGAGAACAGTGAGGATCCCATCCCAATTACAATAACCCGTCTTTGTGACACCAGACCTTAATTGCACTCGCATCTCATCGAGGTTCCAGTGCCGTTGCATCTGAGTGATAAATAGTAAGTCCACTCATGATGATGCACCTTTTACAAGGTTCTCGTCTCGGACTTCTTACAAGGTTCTCGTCTCGGACTTCGTTCTCACTAGTCCGAGAGTTGTGCTCGCCTCGCCAAGCACGGCCAGCGTTACTGCTGGTCTTACAC
>JABEUM010000064.1 GCA_013044475.1 Acidimicrobiaceae bacterium
GCTCCCGATGGGGCATTGGTCAGAGATCCTCCGGCCTTAGTGCTAATGGTCGGCGTCGATGAAGCGGTTGAAGTTGGCGAGCCGGACATCTGGTTCTGTAGCTGCTCGAGCAAGGATTGAAACTGTGCCGGCGACGAGGTGGGGGAGTCGGCCAGCTGTGCTAACTGGTCGAACCCTTGGGTTATGCCGGAAAGGTTGGGCAGGAAGGACGATATCGACGTCACCTTTGCCTCCAAAGCGCCATATTCATGGAGGTCTCGAGTAGCTCCTTGGCTTCTGTTGCGCTCGCTTCTTCGAGGAAGCGGATCTGCTGTCTGTTCTTTAATTTTTGGATCAGCTCGGCACTTCTTCTCGCTTCGATAAGGGCGAGTTGTCTTTGTGTGAGCTCCGCTTCAGAGGCGGCCAGAACTTCCTTAGCTCCCTTGATCGAATGGTGCACCGATGGTGTGAGCGCAAAGTGCGAGGTGCCCCCGGAGTTTGTTTCGGAGATTAGATCTCCTAGCCAACGGGATTTTTGTTGCACCTTCTCTTCGTTGAGCCGTACTTCATTTGCACAGAGACCGACGATGACCTTCTGCTCGGCTTCGTCCGCCCGCGCCAAACGGAGCAAGGCTTCTAGACGAAAAGCGAACTTAGCCATTTCTTTAGCTTCCGACTTCCATCGCCTGATTGAGATTTCTCCAAGCTTCGTCTGGTGAGGAGATGTGCGCCTGATCTTGAATGAAGACAGACGTTATTCGTGGTTCCAGTTCAATCGCCCTGTCGAGCTTCGGGTTTCCGCCCTTTTTGTAGGCGCCGATGTCGATCAGGTCACGCGCATTCTTCACCGCAGAGAGTACCTGGCGCACGTCGATCAGCAATCTTCGCTGATCGGAGGTGAGTATCGACGATTCGAGCCTTGAAACCGAAGAGAGGACGTCGACTGCTGGATATATCCCCGAGGATGCGATGTCGCGAGCCAGCACTATGTGACCGTCGAGGATCGACCTGGCCGCATCGGCGATTGGGTCGGACATGTCGTCCCCATCGACGAGGACCGAATAGATCCCGGTAATAGATCCAGAATTAGAGTTGCCTGCACGCTCAAGGATCTGCGCCATCTGTGAGAACACCGAAGGAGGATAACCCCTCTGTGCGGGTGGTTCGCCACTTGAAAGGCCTACTTCTCGCTGGGCCATCGCCAGTCTGGTGAGTGAGTCCATTACCAAGAGTACTGATTTATTCTGATCCCTGAACCACTCGGCAATTCGGGTAGCGGTGAAGGCGGCCCTGATTCTCATGAGCGCCGGCTCGTCTGATGTCGCAACGACGACGACGCTGGACTTCATTCCTTCTGGTCCGAGGTCTCGGTCGATGAACTCGAGCACCTCTCTACCGCGTTCTCCTACGAGTGCGATAACCCTTATCTCTGCGTCGGTTCCCCTGACCATCATCGACAAAAGAGTGGACTTTCCAACCCCAGATCCGGCGAAGACCCCGATCCTCTGGCCGACCCCACACGGGGTCATCGTGTCGACGACGTTGATGCCTAGACCAAGGGGTTTTTCTATCGGGTTTCTCTCCATCGGTGAAGGAGCGGCGGCCTTGAGGTTGACTAGGTCCTCCGAGGTGATCGGGCCTTTGTTGTCGATCGGATTAGCGTTGGCATCTACGACTCGACCCAAAAGGCTGTGGCCTACCCCGATCGCTGGTGGGCGGTTTAGGGTAGACGCCCTGGCTCCGAAGCGGATCCCAGCGGTACTACCTAGCGGCATGCACAATAGTCGCTTGTCTCTTAGCGCTACTACTTCGGCGAGTAGGCGAGACTCGTCCCCCTCCACCTCGATCGCCTCGCCGACTGCGGCATTTACGCCTTCGACCTCTAGATGGGATCCGATCAGTTGGCTCACCCGTCCAGTCGAAGCCGGACGTGCTGCGCCTAGTATTCGGTCCTGCAAGGATTGCGAAATCAATTCCTGACCCCCATGTCGGAAAGTACCGCCCTAACTCGGGCTATTGCGGTAGAAATTTGTGCATCGATTCTGGTCGCGCCTACTTCGACTATTACCCCGCTTGACTCGACGGAGTTGTCACTTACCACTGATACTCCACGATCATTACTATCGGAATTATCGAAGAGTTCTTTGACGGCTTCGAAGTCGACCGATGATACCCGCAAGGTGACGTCGAGCTTCGGATCTACATTCTCGAGCGCCTTGGCTACAGCTAACTCGACGCGAGCTGCACCTAGCTGGGACTCGTAGCTGAGTATCTCTTCTGAAACCTGTAGTGAGAACTTCGCCATATCGGACTCTTGCACCTTGAGGCCATCTTTTGCCGCCACCTTCAATTCGAGGAGTGCCTTTGAAAATATCGCCTCTAAGTGGGCTAGCTTGAGCTGCAAGATCTCGACCGATTCACGTTGGCTCTGGGCTCCTTGGGCCAATCCCGCCTGATACCCCTTTTGATATCCGGTAGATTCGGCGTCAGAGACGGCTTGATGCATGTCCGGAGTTACTTGGTTGACTACTGAGCCTGGATTAGCGTCAGCCCTCTTTAGGTCCTCGACCCTCGGAAGGTTCAGGCGCTCTACTTTCGATGAGTCTTCACCGCGTATTACCTGTGGATCACTGAAGGCGCCGCGTTGGTAGCTCGTCCCGGCCATTAGCTAATCATCTCCTCGGTTGACCTTGCGAGTACTATTTCACCAGCGGCTTCGAGTTCCCGGACGATCTTGACTACCGAAGCTTGAGCGGCCTCGACCGTAGATACCCTCAGTGGTCCGAGCACCTCGATCTCCTCAGCCAGGTCAGAAGAGGCCCTTTCGGAGAGGTTTCGCATGACCTTGTCTCTCATTGATGTGGTTACACCCTTTAGCGCTACGGCCAGATCTTTCGGGCTGATCTGTCGTAGTACCCGCTGCAGTGTCCGGTCGTCGAGCATCATTACGTCTTCGAAGACGAACATCTGCGATCTGATCCGATCCGCCAGCTCGGGGTCTACTACGTCGAGGTCTGAAAGGATTCTCTTCTCGATTCCTTGCTCTGAGTGGTTCAAGATGTCAACGATCGTTTGGACGCCGCCGCGGGCAAAAGTTGGACCTGACTTGGCTAATCCGGCGAGTTTCATCTGCAGGATCGAAGCGAGCTGTTCGAGGACTACCGGATCGACCCTTTCCAGTTTGGCGACTCGCTTGGCAATGCGAGCCCTAGCTAGCTCCGGCATGGAAGCCATAATTGGTGCGGCAACTTCGGATGGAAGATACGAGAAGACCACGGCCACTGTCTGTGGGTGCTCGTCCGATAGGAACGAAGCCGCTTGATGCGGGTCGATGTGTGCGAGGAAACCCAATGGGTTTCCCTCTCCCTGCTCGGCAAACTGCTCTAGGATCCTCTCGGCCTCCGTCGATCCCAGCCGAGCCGTAAGCATCTCTTTGGCCGCTTCTATCCCGCCTTGGCGGACACTCTCGATGCCAGAGATCGACGCGACGAACTCGGTGACGATATCGTTGACCATCTCGGTTTCAAGCTGGGGGAGATTAGCGATCGCCAATGTGAGCTGGACGACTTCTGTCTCGTTCATCGACTTCAAGACGCGATTAGCCACGTCGTTTCCTAGTTGGACCAGGATCGCTGCCGCTTTTTGCGGGCCATTTAGTTCGGGCATTATCGGACTTCCCTAGAGGTCATCCAGATTCGAAGGAGTTTTGCGACATCGCCGGGCTGCTTGTCGATGTAGTCCAGTACCTCAGGCGTGATCGGATTGGAGAACTCGGCGATCTGTAGCTGTCTTGGCTGGGGCTTGCGAGCAATCGAGTCGAACTCGTAATCGTCAGAGTAGCCGCCGAGCGCTATCTCCTCCTTGGAGGATCCGCCGGCACGAAGCATGAGGAACATTACCGCGAGCACCCCCAGGACGAGGAGGGCGATCTTGGCTAAGCCGAGGTAGCCAGACATCGAACTCGCCGAAGCGGCCGCCGATTGAGACGCTTTAGCTTGGGCGTTGGCCGCAGATGAGAAGGGGAGGCTCACTATGGAAAGTTGGTCGCCTCTCTTTGCGTTATAGCCGACCGAAGCCGCAACGAGCTGCTTTACCTTGGCGGCAGAAATCCCCTTGACCGCAGAGTTGAGCAGCACCGCCACCGAGATCGATTGGATCTGGCCAGGTGACTGGCTCACCGTCTGGTTTACCTGGGATACGGCATAGTTGGTCGTCGTCTGCTTTTGGGAATAGTTCGAGCTCTGGGTATTTCCAGTTGTTGGAGTGAGGGTCCCAAGTACTCCACTTGGAGGAGTCCCAGTCCCGGTATAGGTCTGGGTCGAAGACTGTACTTGGGTGGGTGTACTGAGGGGAACGCCCTTGTTGTTAGTTGCAACCGATGATGAAGTGGTCTTTACCTGATTGAAGTTCAACTGCGCAGATACCCGTACGTCGGCGTTGCCTGGACCGGCGACGTTGTTGAGCATCGACTGGATTGACGCTTGAAGACTCTGGTCGAACGAGTTTGTGGCCGATGAGTTCTGCGCAGCCGAATTGTCAAAGCCCGGAGCCGAAAGGATGTTTCCGCTCGAGTCGACGACCGTGACATTCGCTGGGGTGAGATTTGGAATCGAGGAGGCTACTAAGTGAACTATCCCCTGGACCTGGCCAGGGCTTAGCTGTACTCCAGGAGAAAGGGTTACGAGTACCGAAGCCGATGGCTGCTGTGATTGTGAGATCGCAAAGACGTCGGTCGGAGGGAGAGCCAGATTTACTTGGGCGGAGGTGACCCCTTGGATCGCCTCGATTGTCGAGGCAAGTTCTCCCTGCAATGCCCTCTGGTAGTCGGCCTGCTGGGTCAGCGTGGAACTGGTGATTCCGACCTTGTCCAATAATGAGAGTCCGACCGTTGAGTTGGCTGGGAGGCCCGCTTGGGCCATATCCAACCGCTCTTGGTAGACCTGCGTTTGGGGGACGAGGATTGTCTGGCCGCCATCTGCTAGCTGATAAGGGACCTTGGATGCAGTGAGTTTTTGGGTTATCGACGCTGCGTCGGTTGCGGAGAGTCCGGTGAAAAGCGGGGAATATACTGGCTGGGAGGTCATCTGCATCAAAAAGAGGCCGCCCATGGCTAACAGTGCCGTGACCAAGACGACGGTCACCTTTTGGCCAGAAGTGAAGCCTTGGGAGAATCTCTTAAAACCAGACTTAGCCTGGATGATGTTGTCCTGGATTGACATCTTGGGAGGTTCCTAACTTATCTCTTCGGACCGGCGACTAGAACTGGGTAGCCATGATCGAGCTGATCGAGCTGACTACGCCGTTTCTTAGGGCGACTGCGACTTGAGTGTCGAGACTCGCCTGGCTCGCTGCAATCATTGCGTTACCTATGGAACCGGTGCCCGCTGCAACACCAGTGGCGGCGACGTTCGAGGCCTGCTGGGTACTCTGCAGAGCGTCGACGGCGTTGGCCAACATATTCCCGAAGGAAGCCCCCATTGTGCCTGTTGCCGCCGACGATCCAACAGTACTCGTGGGTGTCGTGGGGTTGAGA
>JABEUM010000065.1 GCA_013044475.1 Acidimicrobiaceae bacterium
CATTACTCGCGGTATTTCTATGTGGTGAGCGGCACTTCTGTAAACGCATCCGGGCTATCTCGACCAGCTTGATTGCTCCTGCACGGACACTGTACGCAGGTGAGCTGGTAGATGGCGACTGCTGGGTCCAGGTAGCCGATGGCAACGCGACTGTGGTCGCTGACGCTGCGGTAGGAGCGACAACCAGCGTTGTCATGATCATCGCTAAACCAAGTACGAGGCACACAGAGATGTTCTTTATCCCAGCACGGATGGATAGCAGATGGAACCACTTAGGCGATGCTGATCTGTTCTTGCTGGGTTGATCTGATTGCAGATCTCCCTGACGGCTAGTCCCTCGAAGAGGAAGGATCTGGTTTTCATTTAGGCGACGGTTCACGCCCCGCGGACCAGAAACACCCATATGTTATTACTCCCACTCCCGTTGGACTTTCCACATGTATCACCACTCGACTGAGCTCTCAGTGGGTGAAGTGGAAGTTCCCTACATGTTTTCATGCCGGGTCTGATGTAGCAAACCCTGCCAAGAGTTCGAGTTAATTAATACTTATCATGGAGTTATATTTTCTTCATTTGTCGTCGCGTTACAGATAGTTGCTTGTTCAGGATTACGCCTATTTTGTAACGAACCATAAGCGATTCTGTTTCTCGTTCTATCTGAGACCGGGGCTAGAAGCGTGATCAATTGCCCTTGTATAGATCGACGGCCTAATCATGCAACACTCGTGTAGAGATACAAACCATCACAACCCAGAATTTGAGTCAAATCATCTAAGCCGAGGTATTAATATTAAATCGGTCTTCCGGGCAGCAGATTCGCGAAGTGTCTCTCGTTGTGCTCAACTGTTATCCATGGAAGAAGAGCCACGAAGTTCTCCGACCGATCTTCAGACGACATTGAGTCGCTCTATGGTACAGATGGGTCGCTCTATGGTGGGATCGAGACACCGATGTCAGAGAACGCTTGACCTGTTCGTAGGTCCTTCGTGTTGACGAGGCAAGTTCACCGGGCAAGAAAACATGCTCGGGTGCAGTTCGTCGAACCGGTCTTTGTCACTAACTTCGGATCTCTTTGGACAAAAGTTGACTCCCTAAGGGTCTCAATCACAAAAACGCTGGGCGGGTGACCCGGGGCCAAAGACATTGCCTAGAGGGCAAATCCAGACGAGACGACAGACCGTATTCCTAGCTGTTCTAGTTATAGAGCGAAAGAATATATCAGCGAGTCGAGGGTTCGATAATACGTTGCAGTTATCCAAGTGTGATTGTAGACACAGATCTATCGACAATTCTGCCGACAATTCCATCAACAATGCTGCTTCATCGACTCTTCGGATTTCACCGATTGTTGAATACCTATTGTTGAATTTAGAAATACCCAAGTGGTGCCGATATCCAACGAAAGGCAGCACGGATATTTGAGCCGGGTTACTGTCGCTTGTTCACATTGCTGTCAATGACTCCGGCGGGACAATATCACCAGGGACCCTTCGCAAAAGGCCCCAGGTGATGATAAGAGGGGGGGCGTATTGGCGAGTAGTACTCCGGTCTTAGGTTTTATGAGGCGGTCCAACAGGGGGCGTATTGGCTGCGTAGAGCGCTCCCCATTTTCGGACCGTAGGTTCTGGGTGTCCCAGCTCATGGTTGCTGGCGTCCTTCTCATCAAGCTCGCTGGCGACTTCGCTGAGCACCGGGCAATTACCCCAATTCCAGATTTTGTGTGGGCTCTGTTGTTGCTCATTCCCGTGGTCTACACAGGCACGGTCTTTGGCCTAGTGGGATCCCTCAGCACAGCCCTCACGGGAATAGTTGTCTTGGCTCCTTCTGAGTTATTCCTACCCCATACCGACATAGAGCGCTGGGGGACGTGGAGCATCCTTGCCATGGTGGTTGTCACCGCAGTTCTACTCGGTGACCGTCATGAGAAAGTGCGAGATCTAGCCAGGAAACAGACCACAGTAGAGACGCTCGCTAAGAGCGAGGAGCGTTTCCGCTTAGCCTTCGATGACAATGTGGCTGGCATGGCGCTGGTGGACCTTGACCTAAGTGTCCTTCGGGTCAACCGCTCTTTGTGTGAGATGCTCGGATATAGCCAGGAAGAACTCGTCGGTCGAAGCATCGCCGAGTTTACCCACCTTGACGATCGGTTACTTACTGCGGAGGAAAATGATCGATTGGTCCTTGGCGAAGTGGATCAGCTCTATCATTCCAAGCGTCTCCTTCGCAAGTCCGGAGAGGTGGTCTTCACCGAGGTGTCTAGGACTTTGGCCAGAGACGAAATGGGAAACCCTTCATTCGTCCTCGGATCGATCCGGGATATCACAAAAGAACGAATTCTCGCTAGTAGACTTTCCCACCAGGCGCTGCACGATCCACTCACCGGACTTCCAAATCGAGTTCTGCTTCAAGACAGGATGCCGCTGGCACGCTACAAAGCGGCCTATCACCTGAGATCTAGAGCGCTGTTGCTCTTGGATCTCGACGACTTCAAGAGGGTGAACGACACCTTCGGACATCATGTTGGCGACCAGCTACTGGTATCTCTAGCACACCGCCTCAAGGAGATCATCCGCCCATCGGACACCCTGTACCGCTTCGGAGGTGATGAGTTTATCTACTTGGCGGAGGAATTAGATAACCTAGCCGACGCAGAAGGGATAGCCAAGCTCCTGCTAGATGCTTTTGCAGAGCCATTTGTCGTCGAGGGAATTGCGATAGACCAGAGCGCAAGCATCGGGGTGGTTGAGTGCGAACCTGATAGCGACAAGGACTGCGACGAGGTGTTGCGGGCCGCAGATACAGCGATGTATGAGGCCAAAAAGCAGGGCAAGTCTAGGTATGTGTTGTTCGCTCAAGAGATGGGCGAACAACTCTCTAGACGCTTCAAGCTCGCCCAGGATCTCAAGCAGGCCAACTCATTTGGTGAACTAGAGATGTACTACCAGCCGATCGTAAACCTCGGCACCGGAATGGTTGCTGGCTATGAAGCCTTGATGCGTTGGCAGCATCCAAAACACGGATCGGTACCACCCGACGTCTTTATCCCAATCGCAGAAGAGAGCGACCTTATCCTGAAGCTCGGCTCGTTTGCCCTCGGCGAAGCTTGCAGGGCAGCTGCTTCCTGGCGAGCAGTTGACTCTGGAACGAGACCCCCCTATGTAGCGGTCAACGTCTCGATCCGGCAGTTCCACGACCCAAAGCTGTTATCGACGGTTGAAGAAGCGCTCGCATCGAGCGGGCTTGCACCACAGCGCCTCGTCATTGAGATCACCGAAAGCGTTGCGTTATCCGATTTCACCACTGCGGCAACGGTGATCGGGCAGTTCAAGCAACTCGGTGTTGCCGTCGCATTGGATGATTTCGGTACCGGATACTCGTCACTCTCCTACCTGGCGACCTTGCGCCCGAAAATCATCAAGATCGATCGCAGCTTCGTCAGCCCTGCGCTTGCGAATTTCCACGCTAAACAACTCCTAAGGGCGATAGTCCTCTTTTGCCATGGCTTGGACATAGTGGCACTAGCAGAGGGAATCGAGACCCAAGAGCAGCTTCATTTCCTCTTGACATTAGGGTGCCAGTTCGGACAAGGCTACCTATTCTCGCCAGCAGTACCAGCGAACCATCTGTCGCTTACCGAGCGTCGCTATCCGCTTATCCCCACTACCGAAGATGTCGGAGTCTTCAAGACCATCTGAGGAGAGGTTTACCTATCTCTTGCTACAGTAGGCTGACATTATCGCTGGCGACAAAGACCCCCAGAGCGCCCCTACAGCCACTCCATCCCCGGTAGTCGTGAAGCGACCACAGGCTCCTCCTTATCGGCCAGATAAGGAGCTTATTGGCTACATCGAAAAGGGCCAGAAACCGGCAACTCCAGCCCCTCAACCAGTAGAGAAACGTTAGCTCCCGCAAAGCCACTGTTATAACCATTCAGGGGGTCGCCATCCGACTACCGGGATTGATTCTTCCGGTAGCTCGTAGTGATTTCAGTTGGCTCTTGACCGGGTGCAGATTTAGGATCCAGCTTGTAGCGGAGTGGGCATCCAAGGATTACCATTAAACAACATCTTGGGTACTTCGAGAGCACCTTTTCTTGTTTACTAAAATTTCGACTAAATACCTCGCTCGCTTCAAATGAGGTTTTTCTTCTCCAAATATAGTGCGATGCCTTCTCTTACGACTTCGCTCTTAGTTATCCCGGTACGGTGGCAGAATTCATCCAACCGATCAAGGGTGTCGATGTCGATGTAATAGGCAGCCCGCTTGATGTGGTCGACGTACCTCTCCCCTATCGGCTTGGCTGGTCTACCAGTACGTCGAACTGGTTCTTTAGAGAAAGCTTCCGCGGTGCCTTCTTCGGCTGGAATCGGCTTGTCCGATCCGCTTTCAGAGGGGCCAGATGATTCTTGTTTACGGCCCATTTTCGAGCGGCCACCGAAGAGCTCGTCGAGTTCAAGGTCTTTACTCATACGGCTGGCACGATCTTGGTGGCTGCCATCTGGTAGGCAATCGTGGCCGGAGACAATGGGGCGTAATCTTCGAGTAACTGGTGCGCCCCTGGTGCCATCCCAACGACGACAGCCGATGGGATTCTTACGATAGGCAGATCTGG
>JABEUM010000066.1 GCA_013044475.1 Acidimicrobiaceae bacterium
ACAGTACATAGAAAACCAGAAACTCCCTAGCCGTAAATCAGGTAGACCGAGAAAGAATTAGGTCGCTTGACCCCTCCCTTACGGAAGGGGATTGCGCTCCCGTTGGTTCAACAGAGCTCCACCGGCAGTTCCAACTCAGAGGAGCGGGACCCAAATGATTGTCCCACAGTTACTCAGAGCCAGCCTCACCTGCAGCAGAGCCCGGTCATCAGAGACTGCGGGGAAGCGGGAATCAAGAGACGGGCTACAATCACCCTCTTATAAGGTCGCGTGACTCCGAGTGGACACTTGGCCGCAGAGGTCCGCAAGCCAAAGTTTGTTGGCGAGGCGAGAAGCCTCCGCCGCCAAGCCGAGTCTTTCACACTGGCGCCTTCAAAGCAGTACATTAGGATTTAGCGTTCTGCCTGGATTAAATATCTCTATCAACTCACGCATCCTCGCTAGCTCCCTTTCCGTCCGAACAAGCTGCAAAAACTCCTTCTTCAATGTTCCAATCCCGTGCTCTGCTGTTATCGATCCATCGAGACCCGCTACCAGCTGATAAATCTCCACCTCGGCCCTCTTCAAAATATCCTCCGCTCCCAGGAGATTCACATGGATATTCCCATCGCCGAGATGGCCGAATCGGACAACCTCAAGACGTCCAGCAAGACCCTTCTGGATTGTGTCGATAGACTGCCACAGTTCCCCTAGAGCGGCAATTGGAACTGATAGGTCTAGCTTGAGAGGCTCTCCCCTCCGCTGAATGGCTTCTGTAATGGACTCTCGCCAAAACCATAGCCCCGCCAAAGTGCCTCCATCCATTCCTAAAAGCGTCGACTGTGACTGGGATTCGTCCAGCGACCCGTCGAGAATCTCCGTGAGCTCATTGCTTGCGTTGCCATTTGACGCTATTTCGAGCAAAAGAACGATTTCGAATGGATCCTTTATCGGGAAAATAACCCCTTTTGACTCCTCTACAACCCGAATTGCCCGCTTCGAGATCATCTCAATGGCGGAAATAGAATCCGTCATTCGTCGAACTTTTCCAGCGAAGGAAACAGCTTCGGGGATCCACATGAAAGGTACAACAGCTACCGCCCTGGATGCTGAAACCGGAACAAGCCGCAAGGAAAGCTCGGTAATTACCGCCAGCGTCCCCTCCGACCCAACGACCAGCGGAGAAAATGATATTCCACTATTATCTTTAGCCAAGGGAATATTTCTCGGGGATTCGGTTCCGTCTCCCCAAACACACCTGAGGGAAACGACCGAGGAACGCATAGAGCCATAACGTAGGACGTGCAAGCCACCAGCATTTGTAGCAGCCATACCTCCAATTGTGGCGCTTCCCCTTGATGCTAGGTCTACTCCTGGCATCAAGTGATATTTCATAGCCTCTCTTTGAAGTCTCTCCAGGGTCACACCGGCATCTACCTTGGCCATGAGTGTGTCGGGGTCAACTTCGCATCTTGAATTCAACCTACTCAAGCTGAGCAGTACCTCTCCGGCTTGCGGCACAGAACCACCAGATAGCGAAGTGTTGCCACCTTGTATTTGAAGCTTCACGCGACATTGGATGGCCGCCTTGACAACATCCACAACACCTTGATGATCCTTTGGCCGAACCAATAAATCACTGTTCCCCTTGACCCGTTGGGTCCAATCGGTAGTGAAAGGTGAAATGAGCTCAGGATCGTCCACGATCGCGCCCTCGTCGAGCTTTGCGCTTATTGTCTCGATAAATTTGATCAAGCTTGGATTGGTCACCAAATCAAGGTTACACCTAGCTCTTGCAGTTCTAAGACTTGCAAACATCGCACACACAATCCTGAAATGCATTTGATCCCTTTTTATTGCTCAACAGGACCAAATCACACATAAATTCAATTCAGTTCGGGGGAACTATCAACCACTCGGAACAACAGGCCAAATACTGCGAAGGGGGTTTCCAGCAAAAAAGTTGTAACTTAAAGCTTTTATTTCCGAACTTGGATCGATCAAGCGCCCAGCGACCACCCGGTGCTGAGTTCGGTTAACTTTCTGGCAACGCCTTGGGGATCAGCAATAGGACCAATCCCAACTGTCTTTTTTCGCCCGTGATTTCCGACCAGGACAGAGATAGCGGACTTCGGGATATTCAGGGAATCAGAGAAAAAGCTAACAAGCTGCACATTAGCCTTGTTCTCCTTAGCTGGCGCGGTCAACAAAACCTCCAGCCTCTCCTCTTTTACCCCTTTAATCTCTAGCCGCCGCGACGATGGCTTCACCAGGACGTAAACCCTCAAACATTCTCCATCAAGCTTTAAAAACGAAGCATCTTGCAAAAGGTCACCTCAGTCCAGCAGCCGAGCGGCATTTCAAACACCCTTCAGCACAAGCCATGCAGCCGCCGGGCAATCCGGATCCCTGACACAAGTCGATCCTTTGGGACAGTTTGGGTAGGCTAGGAGAGGTCCGCAAGCCTTTCTGCCACATCGTAGAGAGTTGCATCGAAGTCCATAAGCAACTTGAAGGTCTCCCTAGCCAGGGCCACATTACCCGCACTCTCATAAAGCCCCGCAAGCACGTATATTTGCCTCAGATCGTGAAGTCTTGGTCGGCGATCATGTCCGAGCGCCGCCTCTAGAAGAGCAATTGCTTGTGCGACTTCACCAGACTCAGCCAGATGGGATGCATAGACAATTCTTCCTTCTGCGACCACTTCCGCCCCAGGAGACGCTTCTTTGAGCCTCTTCCAAACGGTCTCGAGTTCTTCGGAACGACCTAAAGCGCGATAGCAATCCGCAATCACCGGATCCTGCAAATTAGAGCCAGTAAGCTGATGGCAATGCTCCAGACGTTTAATCGCATCCTGCCACTTGCCTAGGCGGTATTCAGTTAGACCGATCAACTCAATTGCAGAGACGAAGTCCGGCGCCACCTCCAGCACGTTCAACAGCTTTGTACGCGCTTCGCTATAGCGATCATGCTCGTAGGCATCTATTGCATCGACCATGTTGCGAGCGGCAACCGATCTCAGCCTCTTGACTCCGGCCTCGGCGAGTTCGCTTTCTACCTGCTTGTACATAGCATCGAGCTTCTTTGAGCTACGCCTCGGAGGGGCGACATAGCGGAGATTGCGAATGGGCTTAGCAGTCTCCTCTTTTACCCAAACCTCGGTCTTGTTGTCAGGCACGGTAGCCCCGGCTGGTTTCGCCAGCTGGTTTTGGCCTTCTGGGGACTCTTCGATGCCTATCTCTTGATCCCTTAGCGACTTGCGAACCAAAGAACCATAGCTCTTTACCGACTCGTCGACCCTTGCTTCGGACTCAAAGCGACCACTATTCGACCTCGATGATCGCCGATCGACGTCACGCCCCTCAAGTCTCGGGGATCGTCTATCTGGATCGCTTTGACGTCCAGATCCGTAGCGCGAGTCCTGGTTGCGGTCACGATCGTAGCGTGGCCTATCCGAAGAGTCAGATGGCCTCGAAGATCCATACCTTGATGGACCTGCGGGTCGTCCGGTGGAACCACCGCGCGAATA
>JABEUM010000067.1 GCA_013044475.1 Acidimicrobiaceae bacterium
ACGCTGCCCGAAGGCTTCGATCGCTGCGCGGACTATCTCCTGCGCGTTATCGTCGGCGTGCTGGGGCTCAAATGGGATATGTCGTGCATCGGGGATTCGTACCATCGGGTCAGTGGTGATGAATGCGGTGTCGAAGCATTTGGCCACCTGTGCGAGCTGGGGCCAAATGCACTGAATGTCAACTACCATAGCGTCTACTGCGCCGGTGACTAGGATTAGTTCGCTTTGGGAGTTGTGGGCGGCAAGTTTCACGCCGTGGCGCATACTTAGCTCGTTTCCCGTGCAACATACTCCAACGACGTTGATTCGGTCCGCTCCGGCGGCAACCGCTTCATCGTTCATCTTCTCGGCCCAGTAGAGGATCTTCTCGGAGAGAATCGGATTGTGGCCGTGGGTGGCGATGTTCACGCTGCTGGCTTCGAGCACGCCCACTGCTGCTTCGGTGACGCTTACTTCAGGAGTGCCAAAGAGGATGTCTTGTAGGTCAACTGCGAGTGTGAGACCGGTCCAGCCGTCGACGAGACTTAACTTTAGGACTCTAAGCATTAGAGATAGCGGATCAGCGTCATTGCCCATGGACGAGGCGTGCATCGCAGTTTCGATCTCATTGTGGGGGTTAGAGTACATCAGTCCGAGATCTTTCCACAGTTGCTGTTCGGCTAGCGGCGCACGCTTAGAGACCCAATTGTTAGGCAACTCGTCTTGCCGACCAAAATCCTCAAGTGCAATATCCACGAGCTCACGACATACCTCGACAATCGTCCGACCCTCGGTAGGAACGTCGAAGATTTTGGCCAGTGAAAGTACTTTTGTCTCACCCTTGATCTCGTAAGGTGCCTTTCCGTCCAGCGCATCTCGCAGGGTAAGCAGTACGTGGCGGGCATGGCCGACGTGCGATGCCGCTCCCCCCACGGTCTCGCGAAGCATATTGCGGGCGACCATAGCGTCTGGGGAAATGCCACAAATTCCGGTTTTTGGCCCATCACCAAAGGGATCGATCCGACAGGGCCCCATGTAGCAGGTGCGGCAACAGGTTCCGAGTTCACCGAATCCGCACTGCGGTGACATCTCCGCAAGACGGTCGCGACCGGTCTTGATCCCCTTTTTATTTGCAATTTCTAGGAGCGCTGACTCCACGACTGGTACATTTGACGTGACCACTACTACTTTCCTCCCCTAAGAGATCTCCAAAGAGCGATATTTTCCGGAACCTCGCCGATCGCCCCAACGTTTGCCAAAGCCACCATCTTGCGGCGCATATTAGCGAACTCATCGGCGGTAGCAAACACCATTGCTCCCGTGGGGCAGGCGGTGACACAGGCCGGATCGAGCCCCTGGGCGGTGCGATCGGGGCAGAGATCGCACTTGCTGGCTTTTTTCGTGCCAGGATCTGCACCTACGCCACCGAAGGGACATACCGTCACGCACATCCAGCATCCGACGCACTTGTCTTGGTCGACGTAGATGGCGCCGGTCTCGTAGCTGCGAGTCATAGCCCCCATCGGACAGGCGGTTATGCAGGCGGCATCCTCACAATGCACGCAGCGTGACGGGAATGTATAGTGGCCCGCAGTTTCGACCCTTACCCGCGATCGCGGCCTCGGAGATTCGCTTTGTGCAATGGCTAGGTTTTTTGACCGGGAGTGCTCAATGGCGCAGGCTATTTCACAACCCTTGCACCCGACGCACTTCTCGAATAAGGTAAAAACAGCCTTGTTCACCGCTTCCCCTCCGTGTAGCTGAATTTGACAAGTCCACAAAGCGACCTGCCGAGCCAATTTCCAGGGAAGCCCGGGCATTCTCAAATCGCATTTTTTTGCAGTCTATTGACGAGATAAGCGTCGAAAGCGACCGATTTCACGAGTCGCAGTCTGGGTTCACGAGTAGCAAAAATGCCACACGAATTTGGGCGGAGGGGGACTGCAGTGCCTGTCAAAAGGCTAGAGGAATGGGCGACTCGCTGGCCTTCACCGCCGGGTAGAGACTTCCATTCCAATCGGTATAGTGGTGCTTAGCGGTAGTTGTCGAGTCGTAAGTTGCAGCGACTCAGCTGCGGTGATCTTCGGCGGAGGGGGACTGCATGGCCGACCACGAACTCGGAAAGGCTGCGGGGTGGCCAGCTAACGCGAAGTACGTACTTAATCGGCTTCCTATAGGTATTGTGATTCTCGATGCTGATTACCGCGTCGTCAGCTATAGCAACTCAGCAGCAGAGATCTTCGGTGGAGGAAAACTGCAAAACTCCCTGGGCAAGTCGATACAGTCGATCCACCCTGAGCACTCCCGAGCCAAGGTCGAGTGGCTGATCGCTCAAGCCAGAGAAGAGGAGTCGTCCGACTACGCATCGATGCTCATCAACGTACCTGATACTGTCTTGCAACTACGTGTAGTGCAATTAAATGATGACGAAGCGAGTTCTGGGTACTGCCTAATACTCTACGACATCACAGATTTGACCTCCCTCCCCACCGACAATTCCTCTCCGGGTCGTAGTCTCCTCAAGATCCCGATCTCAACTAATGGGCGTATCATCCTTGTCAATGTCGATCAGATCACGCTGCTTCGAGCGAATGGCCATTACAGCGACGTCTGCGTTGGCGGAAAGCACTACTTCTGTGGTATATCCCTAAGTCAGCTTGAAGCGAGGCTCGCTCCCGATGAATACGTTAGGGTTCACAGGAGCTTTATTGTGAATTTGGCCTATGCCGAAGGCATCGATCGCCATAATGACCAGTTCTTCATAACAATGAATGGGACGTGTTCGCACGAAATACCAGTTAGCAGGGGACACGCGACCAGGCTCCGAGAACTCCTCGGAGTGTAAGACTACCAGTGCCTGGATGGTTTGGGATTCTGTAAGAGTGGAACCGCTTGGACCTCGCTTTTTATAGTTGGGTAGCAATAGGCACAATCGTGCAGACAGAATTGTCGGTACTAGCCATTTCTTTGGATCTGCGACCGTTCAGACTCGCTTGGGTTTAGTCGGGTTGCGGTTCAATGCATCCTGTAGCAGCGTCCTGTGGAAAAGCAATAGTGCAAGGAGCAATCGTTATCACTCCTGAGCCAAAGTTTGTGCGAGTCCGAATCTTTGAATCGGGTGGGCTTTTTCTTGGATATTGCGGCCATTGCTTATTTTCCCTACGGCAGCGATCTGGGCTATTTGTGTGAAAAGAATTTCTCCATTTTATACAAATATCAGAGTAATTTTGTTAGATAGTAGCGCTTGAAATTTGGTCTTTCTGGAACTAAGCAAATAGGTATCTGCCCTGTGATACCTGGTAGATGGGATAAAATCTCGTCTTCGATCCCGACGATCAGGTACAATGCCCCTTGAAATTCTTGCGAGTAAGTTCTGCGTGATTTAGAATAATCACAATTGCGGTTTGTCTGCGAGGGGAAAAGGGGAATTGTGCGGACTCGGGGGGTCGCTTGGATCACTAAGAGCGTACCGCGAATGCTCGTTACTCTGTGCGTCTTAGCTTCGACCAGTCCGGCTTTTTTGGGCGGTGTTGGAGCTGTTGCAGAATCTGCGCCAACTAAATCCCATAGCTTGCCCTCCTACTCCCTGAAGAAGCTCGCAGCACAAAACACCTCCTCAGTTCTGCCATCTGGTTGTTCGGAAACTGGTAGCCAGGTGCTCTGTTCCTACACCTCCAACTCTTCGCTAACAGTTCCCGAGGGAATAGGTTCGGTCAATTTCTACATCCTTGGTGGTTCTGGCGGCGGAGACGCTGGCGGCAATGGTGGATGGGTAGAGGGGTCGTATTCTCTTCCTATTTCGCAGTCGAACGGGCTTTCGGTCATCGTCGGAGCGCAAGGGGGTCAGCCGAATCAGACTTCTGGCGGAAATCCCGGAGGCGGTCCCGGCGGTGGCAACTCGACCTATTCAAGCCAGTCGGGTTGTGGCGGCGGAGGGCTGTCTGCGCTTCAGGTTGATAGTGCACCAGTTGCAATAGCCGCCGGCGGCGGCGGGTGTGGGGGCCCGGGAACGGGCGCCAACCCGATCAACGGCGGAGGTGGTGGTTCTATCTCGGGCAGCGCTGGAGTCGCGAATGGTGGATCGGGCTTTGGTGGTTCTGGCGGTGGAGGCGGCGGTTCAACTACTGGTGGTTCTGGCGGTGGAGGCCAGAGTGGGAGTGACGGCAGTCAGCACCATGGCGGAAGCGGTGTAGGCCCCAGTGATTACTGGAATGGCGGAGGCGGAGGCGGAGGAGCGGGTTATTTCGGCGGCGGCGGCGGGATAGACGGTCAGGGCGGGAGTGCGATCACCCACGGATATGCGGGCGGTGGTGGAGGCGGCGGTTCGAGCTGGGCGATAGCCGGGATCGGTTCGTCATCGTATGCTTTTTCAAACTCACTGCCAGGAGTTCCATATAACGGGGAAGCCGAAATAGCCTGGACCATTTCAACCCCTACGGTGGCCCTGGTGAATCCGCCAGCAGCAATGTACGTCCATCAATCTACTACTTTTACGGCAACGATTACTAACCCTGCCGCTGATGGGTACGTACCAGTCGGCGAGACAATCCAGATCGCCGCTGATGAACCCGCAGGCATTTTTGGAGGATTTACGGCGGTTGTCGCCTTGTGTAACGCCACGATTTATGCCACGAATGTCCAGGGAGTTGGCACGGCCAGCTGCAACTATACCCCCACTGCTACTTCGAGTCCCGGGTATCCATTGGTCGCAGATTACTTCGGAGATGGCGCATTGGCCCCGGCCGACGATACGCTCTCGAACCCCGTGCCGGTGAACCCTGACCCAACGACGATAAGTAGCTTGGCTTCAGTAGCGTCGTCAACGGGCATATCCCTCAAGGCGACCGTCAGTCCCTACAACTCGCTCTCCGGAGCCCTGGATGGCTATGTCACCTTTGTGGTAGTAAGCAGCAACGACCCCGCATACTCAAGTGCGACCCCTTTGAACCCATTGGTAGCCTGCTCTACATCCCAAATGTCCGGCACTGCGGGAAGTAGCGACACCGGGCAGTGCAACTTTTCCCAAGCGACACCGGGATATAGCTACGGTATCGCCGCTTACTATTCGGGGTCAGTCTTCTCTCCAACAAATGCTAGCCAGACCCTGATAGCCGACTCGAACGGAAACGCTTATAGCAACAGCTCTACATCGTCGGTCTATGATACTCCGGGTCCAGTGACTGTCAACCTGGAGGTCTCTGCACCAACCGGGAGCGCGTATTACGGAGCGCAGTTTGGCCTACAGGCCACCCTCTCTGGGTTACCCGCTAAAGATGGAAACCAGGGTCAGATCACTTATCAAGACGCTTCGGTCTCGCCAGCGGTGCCACTCGACTGCGTCGGCTCGAATGGCACGGGAAGTTTCACGGTAACTTCGACCTTGGTAGGTGGCAGTTACACCCGCACGGTACCGCTGTGCACCTTTACCCCGACCACCTCGATAAAGAGCGTGGACGCGGTGTATAGCGGCGACAGCGAAGTGACGACGTCTACCTCGGCTTCACAGTCAGTCTCGGTCTCTGCTGCCCCGGTATCGATGTCAATTTCGGCTGCAACTAGCCCAAGCGGTCTTCCGATGGACGTTACGGTTCCGGTGGTAGTGGAGGTTACTGAGACGAATACGGACAACACCGGGATCGCCCCCGACATACCAATCCAAGTCGACCAGGGATCGAACGTTATCTGCTCCTCCGTCGCGCCGAGTTCATCGGGTTCTAACAGCTCCCTCGCTAAGTGCGCAATCCCAAATCCCCCGACGGATCTTTCCCAGATAACCTTTACCGCCTTCCCTGGAACGACTGGTCTTCCTAAGGACATAGCTGACTGGGCCTATAGTGTTACTCAGAGCACACCCCTGACCTACAGCTACACTCCTCAAGCTGACCCAACTACCCTTGCGCTATCACCGTCAGCGGACACTCCTTCGAGTCCGCTGCATATCAATGCAGGCACCGACGTCACAGTGACCGCTACCGCGTCAGACAAGATCGGGACGTCACAACCGGTCGGAACGATCTCCTTCTTTGCCAATGGTTCGGCGATCTCGTCGTCTTCTGGTGGAACGTGTTCAAACCTTGCTCCACTAGCCTCTGCCACTTCAGTCGCTACCGGCACGGCGAGCTGTAAGTTTGCACCCGCAATCGGCACCGAAGTGATCGTGACTGCGACGTACAATCAGTCCGGATCAGATCCGTTGACAACAGGATCGAACTCTTCCAACTCATTTGCCGTGATTGTCGGCGGGGGACAGACTGCGACAACGGTTTCCCTCGAGACCCCGAACGGGTCGGCTCTTGTTTCCCCGGTATATGGAGAACTGGCGGTGACTACCGCAAGGGTCACCTTTGATGGGAATCCAGTCGGGGAGGGAACGGTCGACTTCTCGCTGGCTGCAAGCCCGCTGACCTCTGCGGGAGTCGAGATATGTCAGAACGTCCCGGTGTCTAACGGCGTGGCGACGTGTGCTACTAGCTTCGCCCTGCCATCGGGACAGCTCGCCCTTTCGGCTAAGTATGCCGACTCGGGAGGTGCATTTCTGGACAGCTCCGGCAGTTCAACCCCGAATGTGGCTGCATCTCAGACGGTGACGACGCTTTCTGTCGGCCCAGATATCTCCCAGGCCTCCGAGACGACCTTTTCGGTTAGCATCGCTAACGATCCAAGCGGCGGAGGGACCCTCGCCCCGGTTGGCACGGTGGCTATCGTAGATCAGTCGGGCAAGACGATCTGCGCTTCGTCGGACTTTACCCTTAGCTCGAACTCCTCTACCACCACTGCGCTGTGCAATGCGACGATTAGCTCCTCCTCCACCAGCTTTGTGGCTAACTTCACCCCGACCGTGCCAGGGGACTTTTTGTCCTCCTCGTCCTCTTCGGTCACCTATCCGACCTCGAGTAGCTGTACATCCGCATTCGCTAACGTCTGGGCCTTGGCGAGCGGCACCACCTTGGATGTCAAGGCTGGAGCATACGGAGTATCAACCGACGCTCTGAGCTTCTCTATCCAAGCGGTGTCGGGTAGCTGTAGCCCGACGTCGGTGGTTTTGTTGAAGACCGGGACCCTCTCCTTGTTGGGAGGGACGCTGTCTGGGGGATCCGTCGGGGGATACATCGAGGACGGCACAAGCAGCCCTCGACTCTGTTTGAACTCTGGAACCCTGGACTTCCCGGCGAATTGGAGCATCAGCCCGATCTCACTATCGTCTGCTAATCTGTGTTTTTCGATATCGGCCACCGCTTCGACGATCACCATCTCCGGCGTAACGAGCGGAACTTTACAGGCCGACCTCGCCAGCTTGCCCTTTGGCATCCCGGATTCGTCACTAAACTACGGGGTCAGCCTCTCCTTTGCGAACACTACATCTCCCCAAGCGGTAGTCGCCTTCGCTCCACTTGGGGCTACGGGTTCCTTGCCTTACGTCGCCGGGTCGATAACGCTTTCCGAGGGCACCTCCGAGGTGACCGCCGCCGGGAGCGCCACAATATATAACCTCTTTGCGGGTTCACCTCAAGAGGCGTCATTCAGCGTGACCGCAGGTAACAGTGGAGCCATCGCCGGGAGTGTCACCGTAGTGGTCCTGCCCAGCGGTTCGACAATTACCCCAGTTCCGGGCCTCGCGCTGACCGATATCTCGGCGACACTCTCCAATAACTCCGGTTCCGGATCGTTGGTCGCCAGCGGAAGCGCAATTGTCGGAGATTCCCTGCACCCGATCGATCTCAGTTTCACCGGCACATATTCCGCTAAGACCTGGAGCTTTACCATTGCCTCGTCGACGATCAGCTGGACGCCACTCTCGTCGTTGTCGATCAGCGGTGCTGTGCAGGGTACCTTCTCGATCTCAGCTTCGGGTCAGTTTAGCTACGACATCGAGGCTGGATCTCCATCGGCTTCTGCGAAGGCACCCCTGTTGGCTTGGAATCCCCAAAGCGGCGTCTCCTTCTCGCTGAACTGTATAGCTTTGGCCTATAACGCAAAACCAAACTGCTCGTCTGCGCTAGCACTTCCGTATCCGGTCGATGCGACCTTGATCGTCCAGGGTTCGGCGACCCTCGGTTCCAATGGCGGGATAACCGCGCCGATTGACGGTACGGTAGACCTCCACACTGGTTTTGTTGGCTTGGAGCTAACCCCGAGTGCGGCGCCTTTAAACATAGCCGTCGCCGCCGGTGTGACGATCAGTGTCGACGCTCTGGCGATTACCGGTGGGATAGGCCTCCCACTCACCGTCGATGGGGCAGCATCGGCGGTTATTCCACAGCTCGGTGGTACTTCCTCCCAGCCACTCAACGTCAGCCTCTCCCTCTCGGGCTCTAGTCTTTTGATCTCGGTAAGCGGGCTCAACCTCTCGAGTATCGGCGTACCCTTGAGTGGATTTTTCGCCTATTCTACATCCGCGGTGACCGGCTATAACACCAACACCACAGGTATCGGAACGGTCAATCTCGCACCCGGGCTAAATATTTATGCCCTCTACACCCCTCCGGCGGTCGTGGTTTCCGCCCTTGACGCCGCGGGTATCAGTATCTCAGATGGGGGGAGTCTGCTCTTCAGTGCAAGCTGGTCTCCCGGGAGTACCCCGAGCGTGACAGCGTCGCTCGTGGCTCCTTCGAACTTTCCGTTCCTACAACTCCCCGGTGGTGGCGCTATCACCGGAGCTACCTTGTCCTTCGTGTCGAACAGCCTCACCTTCGATGCGACGGGCACGATTCCGGTGGTAGGGGCTCAAGCGGCTTCGGTGTCGATGCAAGTTACCTTTGGAACCGACGGGTCGATTTCTGGCAGCGCTTCGGTCGATGGCCTTAGCGTCTTTGGAACCACGATCAACTTGTCGGGCAGCGTGAGCAGGACCCCTTCTACTGGTAGCGGTTCGGGAGGCACGGTAACTGCGGACGTGTCCGGGTCGATACCGGGCCCATTTAGTCCGATACCGTCGCTTGGCCAGCTGAGCTTTTCCAACGTCTCCTTCGACCTCTCTAACACCGGGCTGAGTGCACAAGGCACGGCATCGGTCGATGGCCTGGGCTCGCTCACCCTCTCGGGGTCGTTAGCTTCTGCGTCTAATTGGAAACTCTCAATCTCGGGTCAGGCGGCAAACTGGACCCCAGCGCCAGATGCTGTTATCTCTGCAGCGGTGACTGGCACCTTCAGCGATTCAAATGGGACTCTCGGACTCGATATCTCTGCTTCGGGAGTCGGAACCCAACCGCTTTTTCAGATAGGCCAGGGTGCCGTTTTTAGTGTGAACTCAGTTGAGATTGGCAATGGCCTTCCCCCGACGGGCTGCACCCTTGCGAACTCGGGCGATCTTTTCCTCGCACTCAACGGCAGTTTTCAAGCTTCGATCGCCGGCAATAGCCAGTCAGTCACGGCTTCGGGCTGTTTCGATCTGGTCCACAATTCACTCTCTCTAAGTGCCGACTTCTCTGGACTTGGATTTAGCGCCGCTGGCGGAGCGATCAACGTTGGAGCCCCGACGATATCCCTAGTCGAGACGGGCGGAAAGTACTCGGTCATGGGGCAGGTCGTCCTCTCGGTCACTATGCCTTCTGGCGGATCTTTCTCCCAGGTCTTTACGCTTGCCTTTGAGTCTGGTGGAGCATTTGTCGTCGGTGGAACTATCGATCTAAGTTCATTTTTGGGTTCGGTAGGGAATAACGCCTATCTGTTCTACGCGAGCCAGAGCGTTGCGACCTTCGATACTGGGAGCTCCAGTATCGGTACGATAGCACTGAGTAAGGGCCTCAACTTCGCCCTCGATGTAACACTGCCCCAAAGCGTCGTTAGCGCACTCGGCTACGCTAACATCAACCTTCCCAGTGGCACCGGCTTGGTGGCAACTGGAACGGCCAATTTCCAGTCGAATTCCTACACCTTGAAAGTGGCGATAGATTTCGGCTCTGGGATGACCCTCTTTAGCTCCGGACAGGCTTCGCTGGATCTCAACTCTGGTTATTTGAAGATACAGATCCTCGGAGGAGTTGTCGACTTCGGAGTCGGCATGGACGGGACCTTGAATGTTCCGTCGACTACGCCTTCTGGGCCGGTGTCAAGCGTCTCAGTATCGGGACAGATAATGGTTTCTAGCGACGCATCGATCAACGTCGGACTGACAATTGGCCAGTGCGGCACCAGTGCAGGTACACCGTGGACCGGGGCGTTTGGTATAAACAACTTGACGGTCGGCTGCGCTCAGCTGGTAGGCGGCATCTCCTTTGATCCCCTTTTGCCGAATATCGGATTTTCTGGGAGTATTTCCAGCCTCCCGACCTCCATCGCAACCGCCATCGGATATCAAGAGGGTGCCAACATCAGCTTTGCCTTCAATCTGAACCCACCGCTGCTTAGCTTCACCATCGGGTCTAAAGACGCCACGACTCCGGCACTCGAGCCATTGAGCGCCTTCAACCAACCCCAGCTGCTTCAGATCTACTACGCCCACTTCTATGCGGCACCATTCCCGGTTGTCATGAACTCAACCCTGTATCCAGCCGGATTTTCGATTGGCTTTAACGCAAGTATCTATAGCGTCAACATCCAGGCGGAGGCGGATATCGGAATATCGCCCCCGAGCTTCAAGATGAAGGCCTCGGTGAGCACTATCAATCTGCCCGGGCCAATCTCTATCGGGCCAGCGAGTATCGATATCCAAGGTTCCACTTCGCCTTTCAAGTTCAAGTTCTCGGTTTCGGGGGCGCTAGCGCTGGGTCCTGGGACATCCGATATTGGGCCAGACCTGAAAGTCGGCGGCTATCTGAACGCCAGCGCCTACCTCGACCTGTCGACCTCGGCTATAGCTGGCTCACTATCGGGTAGCCTTGGGCTGAATGTCTCTGCATATCTCGCCCAGTCCACCTGTTACACCAAAGTCGTTCCTCTTCCTTACCCGTGTAACTACCAGTGGCAGTCGACCTCTATGAGCTTCAACGTCCCAACAACCGGATTCGCCGTGAGTAGTGGAAACATAGCTCTCAATGGCGGCGGCTACACCGTGACCTTCTACTTCAGCGGAAGGACGACGGTTCAGACTGCTTCCTATCAGCTTCGTCGAAGGGACAGTAGTGGTGAGTTGGTGTCACTCTCACGGAGACGAATACCGCATCTGAATCGCAAGGAGCACGCCGCTACCACTACTGCGCCATCGGTGACTACTACGACCATAGGGAGTTCGCCGCCGACTACCGTGGTTCCCCTCAATCCGTCGGCAAAGAGCGGTGGCCAAAGTTACCTGCCTACCGTTGGCTCCTGGAAGCAGGTCGGTACCATGCCCAAAGCGCATGAGTACGCAACCGTAGCCAGGCTGAACAATGGAAACGTGTTAGTCGCAGGGGGGGCGTCGAGCAACAAGATACTAGCTAGCGCCGAACTCTACCATTGGAAGAGTAACAGCTGGTCCGCTGTGCCCTCGATGAGTGAGGCGCGAATCGGGGCGTCTGAACAACTCCTAAAGGACGGGAATGTCCTAATATTTGGTGGGACGGGATCGAACCAAAGGCCACTGGCGTCGGCGGAGATCTATGATCCAAATACCAACAGTTGGTCAAATGCTGCTCCGATGGCCACCCCAAGGACATTTGCGACCTCGGTAATGCTAAAGAGTGGCGATCTATTTGTAACCGGTGGTCTAGACGCAAATCACAACCCGATAGCTACAAGCGAGATCTATCACCCTGCGACCAACTCGTGGAGCCAAGCCGCAGCTATCCCTACCGCACGGGCTTTTGCAGCGGGTGCCCTTTTGCCCGATGGATCTGTACTGGTGGCGGGTGGCCAAGGTCCTTCGGGCCCGCTGGCGAGCGCAGATATCTTCAACGTATCATCGGGTTTGTGGACCAACGCCCCTTCGATGGGTCAGACCCGGGAGCAAGCTAGCGCCGTGACGGTGGCAAATGGCGACGTTTTGGTTGTCGGAGACGGGGTCACCGGTGATCTTTATAGCGTGAAGACCGGAACTTGGAAGACTACCGATGGGATGACCGTTCCGAGGATCGACTCCGCTGCGGTGACCCTGGCAAACAACATGGTGCTGGTGGTCGGTGGGATAAATGGAAACAACTCGCTCTCTTCGAGCGAACTGTTGAACCCAGCCACCGGAGTTTGGACTCCGGCTGGAAACCTGCCTAATCAGGTAGCTTTCGCTACTGCGGTCGTCTTGCCGAACAACGCCGTTCTTGTGGTCGGCGGGGCAGAAGTCCAAGGAGGGGTCGGTTCGGTTCCCAAAATTACACCATTGGCTGCAACAGATATGTTCGTCCCCCCGATAAAAGGCGCCGCATTTCCGACCAAGGGTTCTTCAGAGTCACTGATCTATTGGCTGGCCGGAGGGATCGTTGTAGTTGGTCTAGGCCTAACAGCCGGCCTTTTCAGACGAAAGAGGTCCGCAATGGGATCTTCTAGGTCTGCTAGCTAGCAACTGCGCTACCAATTTGCAATCCAGGCCAAAGTTCGGATTAGACCCAGAATTCTTATTAGGCATGGTCGGTGACTTGCTTTGGGGCAGTTCATCGAGGGATGAGTATAAAAAAAGGCCTATTAAAGAACCTCTAGCGAACAATTGAGTGCCTTCTCTCGTGCCCATTAGCGTGTAGCGGTGGATTCGAGCGATACCAAGAGACCTTTGAGCATCCTTGCGAGGTATCCGACGAGTGCAGATCCAATAGTTAGCTCTTGGCTCATAGAGATGGAATCCCAAGGGCATTTCATCCAAGAGGAAGGCCCTTTTAGGAGGTATCGACGAACCCCTGCGACGGATCCGGCAGAATCCGACAGGATAGAGTTTGAGCTCTGGGTCCCCGGGCTCAACTGGCTCTTTGGCCCGCTTTATAAGAGACTGCTCGGGAATCCGGATTCGAAGCTGTCGTCTTTGTTGCCCCCGGCCCCGATATCTCCTGCGAGCCTGGTCACCCTCGGGCTCGCCTTCTGGATTACCCTCGTGGTCGCTTATTGTGCCACTCTTTTGGGGCAGACACTGGCCTTTGGGGCGGGAAGCCTCCACGCAACCTCATTTGATCAGGCGGTTCTCCTCGGAGCTTCCAGATTTGACGTGTTGATTGCGATTCCAGTTACTCGGCTTGCAGATCGCCTGGGCCGGGTTGTCGTTTTGAAGTGGTCCTTTGTCGCGGCAATTGTCGCAACTGTGATCAGTGGTCTCTCCCCAGATACCTTCGTATTAGGGGTTTTTCAGATTCTTGCTAAGGCAGCTGCGACAACCGTGACACTGGTAGTAGTAGTTCTAGTCGCCGAGTCGGTTGAATCCAAGGCGCGGGCTTGGGCGATGGGATTTTTGATACTTCCGACAGCCCTCGGAGCTGGGATCTGTGCGGCACTCGTCTCGACTCTGGGAATAACTAACTGGATGTGGCGGGTCCTCTTTTTCGTCACTATCTTCGCACTAGCACTGTTGTGGTCGGTAAGGAGG
>JABEUM010000068.1 GCA_013044475.1 Acidimicrobiaceae bacterium
AAACCACAAAAGCCCAATACGATAGCAAAATCCCTGGCGATTGGGAATCCAGCGGATGGAATCTACGCCCTCGACGTGGTCAAGAGCACCAACGGCGGATTTGGGTCGGTAAGCGATGAAGAGGTCATAGCGGGAATCAGGTTGCTAGCGCAGACCGAAGGGATATTTGCCGAGACCGCCGGGGGCGTGACCGTAGCGACCTTGAAGAGACTGGTAGAGAATCAGACGATTGCGAAAGGTGAGACGGTTGTGTGCTATATAACTGGGAACGGTCTAAAGACCGTCGAGGCGATGGCCCCAACTAGCGAGGTCACCGCAACGATCAAGCCGAGCTTGGACCAATTTTCCGCCCTACTGCAAGACCTGAGGAGCTAACAGATGTCAGTTACAGTCCGAATCCCTACTCAGCTTCGCCCTCTTACTAAAGGGTCGTCCGAGATAGCCCTCCAGTCAGGAAAACTTTCCGAGGTACTCGGCGAATTGGGTACCGTATATCCCGAGTTGAAAACGAGGATCTTCGACGACGACGGAAAACTTCGAAGATTTATCAACATCTTCGTCTCGGATGAGGACGTCCGATTTCTTGACGGCCTCGATACTGAGGTTACAGATCAGTCGGTGGTATCGATAGTTCCGGCGGTCGCCGGGGGGGTATAAGCCCCCGCGATTAGGACTTCGATGACTGAACGATCGCACACCTGCGGATTGGCGATCACCCATTCGTGGCCGGCCCGCAGGTGTGTCCCTTTTCGTTTTGACGGAGTTCGCCCCCTTAGTTTTGGATAAATGAGGCTGATCTAAAAAGATTGGGGTAATGAAAGAACGGATTTCCGTCTATGGTGTTATTAGCACTCCAAGGGTGCGAGTGCTAACTGTAGCCCAACGGAGGGATCCATAGAGATGGCAAAGCTGATCGCTTTCGACGAACAGGCTCGCAGGAGCTTAGAAGCTGGTATGAACCAGCTCGCTGACGCTGTTCGCGTGACCCTAGGTCCAAAGGGTAGAAATGTCGTGTTGGACAAAAAGTGGGGAGCCCCCACGATCACCAATGATGGCGTGTCCATCGCCAAGGACATCGAGCTGGAAGACCCCTTTGAGCGGGTCGGGGCCGAACTGGTCAAAGAGGTAGCAAAAAAGACAGACGACGTTGCCGGTGACGGCACGACGACTGCAACGGTTCTCGCTTGGGCGATGGTTCGTGAGGGACTTCGTAATGTAGCTGCGGGTGCCAACCCAATGTCTTTGAAAAAGGGTATTGAAGAGGCGACTGAAGCGGCGATAGCCGCGCTCAAGGGTATCGCAAAAGATATCGATTCCAAGGATCAGATCGCTCAGGTTGCTTCGATTTCGGCGGCGGATGAAGAGATCGGTGCACTGATTTCGGAGGCCATCGAAAAAGTAGGCAAAGACGGCGTCATAACGGTCGAAGAGTCACAGACCTTCGGGATGGATATGGACCTAGTCGAAGGAATGCGCTTTGACAAGGGCTACATCTCCCCATACTTCGTTACCGACCCAGAGGCGATGGAAGCCAGCTTGGACGATCCATACATCCTGCTGGTTAGCTCGAAGATATCTGCGGTTCGGGATATGCTTCCGGTGCTTGAGAAGGTCATGCAGGCCGGCAGACCACTTCTGATCATCGCAGAGGATATCGAAGGTGAAGCACTAGCAACACTAGTTGTCAACAAGATTCGTGGGACCTTCAAGTCGGTTGCCGTCAAGGCGCCTGGCTTTGGAGAGCGTCGCAAGGCGATGCTTCAAGACATCGCCATTCTCACAGGTGGCCAGGTCATCACCGAAGAGGTCGGCCTGAAGCTGGAGAATGTCGGACTCGACCTCTTGGGAAGGGCCCGCAAGGTCCAAGTCACCAAGGATGAGACGACGATCATCGAGGGTTCTGGTCCCGATTCTGAGATCAAGGGCAGGATAGCTCAGATCAGGGCAGAGATCGAAAACACCGATTCGGATTACGACCGTGAGAAGCTTCAGGAGAGGCTTGCAAAGCTCTCAGGTGGAGTGGCAATCATCAAGGTCGGAGCGGCGACTGAAGTCGAGCTCAAGGAGAAGAAGCACCGTATCGAGGATGCAGTTTCGACAACCAAGGCAGCTATTGAAGAGGGAATTGTTCCCGGCGGTGGCGTTGCACTTCTGAGGTCGCAGGCGGCAATACTGGAGAGGGCCGAGAAGCTTGAGGGTGACGAGGCGACCGGAGCGAGGATTATCGCCAGGGCAGTCGAAGAGCCGCTGAAGCAGATAGCAGTGAATGCGGGACTCGAAGGTGGAGTCGTAGTTGAGAAAGTTCGATCGCTAACTGTGGCTTCCGAGGGACTCAATGCAGCTACTGGGGTATATGAAGACCTCTTCAAGGCGGGCGTCATCGACGCAGTCAAGGTGACTCGGTCGGCACTTCAGAACGCAGCATCGATCGCAGCGTTGTTCCTGACTACCGAGGCAGTCGTCGTCGACAAGCCCGAAGAAAAGGCACCGGCTATGCCGCAAGGTGGCATGGAAGACTACTAAATCTGACCGCCATCAGGCGAGATGAATTTTACTGAAGGGGATGCAATTTTTGTATCCCCTTCTCTGTTTCTTGGAAGTAATTGTTGATTATGACTGTGGATAAGTGGTCGGCCTTTTGGGTCAACTAACTTTACAGTCAGAGGTATGTTGTGAGGTCGACCGGGACGTTCTAGCCCGGTCGCCTCGATTTTATAAAGGGGGCTTTTAGTTCATTCACAGGTTGAGTTGGAAGAATTGAAGCTTTATCGATATAGGTTTCCGATGTTTGGTCGGAATTGGGCTTGGTATTGGACCAGATGAGGTCTCGGTTGACACTTGGCGGCGGGAAAGGAAGGACAGGACGGAAGGGTTCAATAGCACTGGCGGGGGTTTTGGCTGTGGCTTCAGTGGGTCTAATTTTGAGCTCGTTGCTCGGTGGAAGATTCAACTACATCAGCCATACCAACTCGTCGGGGGGCGACTCTTACTTCCGCTTCCCCTCAAACTGGGAGTCCTTTTCCCAGGATCAAGTCGTCTTAGCAAATGATGCCAAGATTACTCCCGCACAGCTTCGCTCTTTAGACCAAACCGAATGGACTGAGATCTTTTCTGCAGATTATGGCCTTAGCCTCGCTAATCAGAAGGGCCTTTCATCCTCCAAGCCATTTGGAGTGGCTCAGCAGCTCGAACTCACCACGCAGCAAAAATCCGCCTTTAAACTTGCCGCTCTGAGGACTATCTTCGTCCCCGACGATCCCCTGTCAAAGAGCCCAAATACTTCTGGTTACCACTACAAGGTGATATCGTACAGACAGTACGTTTCGTCGGATGGGCTTACGCATCTTGAGATGCTCGTCGACGTAAAGGCTCCCGGTGGAAGCTCGAGTGTATTGGATGAGGCTGCTGCGGTGGATAAGAACACGCAGTGGGTCTATTTCATAGGCATAGGTTGCACCTATTCATGTTTTGAGGCGAATAGGTCGCAGATATTAGACGTAGTTAACTCGTGGAATGTCAAGGAGCAGCGATGAACGATTCAGATCTCGACGAAGGGGCGATGCCGCCTGCTCCAGAACCGGAGCTTGCCACCCGTGCTCCGATGGTTTTGTGGGACAGGATAAAGTTTCTTCTCCTGTTGGCGATAGTCTGGCTGGCTCTAGTCTTCGCGGCTCGATCGCAGAATCCCCTCGAGTCCTTTGTGACCGCAGCAAGACTGACGATGCATACCAAGTGGTGGCTCACGACGCTCTTCGGCATCGAGCTGCTCAGGCAGGCCAACTACCTGTTGGCAGAGAAGTCCGAGTCATGGAACACCTTTTGGATGGAATCGATAGTCGAGCCGCTCTCGAAGATCGGTGCGGGCTGGAACGATTGGACCAGATTCCGAGTATCCAGGGTTCTGAAGATTGCTCTCGTACTCACCTTGCTGGCTATTGTCCTCGCCGCCTACTACCACACTTCCCCTTTTACCTCGCTGTTTCAGGCGCCTGCCGCCCTCTACTCCTCCCTGCCATTACTCGCTCAGCTCGCGTTCGCCTTCGTCTTTGTTCTTCTACAGTTCGTTGGCCTGTTTTGGTTTCTCTCTAAAGGCGGGATAGACGTATATTTTCCAGGCGATATCAAGACGAGGTTCACCGACGTATGGGGGCAGGACTCGGTCCTTGATCGGGTCAAAGAGAACATAATTTTTCTGAAGGACCCCGAAGCCATAGAAGAGAAGGGCGGCTACGTCCCAGGTGGAATACTCCTGTGGGGACCCCCGGGAACTGGTAAGACACTCATCGCTGAGGCGGTAGCCGGAGAGACTCAGAACCCTTACGTATTTGTGGATCCGGGCGCATTTATCAACATGTTCATGGGTGTCGGTGTGCTAAAGGTAAAGAGCCTCTTTCGAAAGCTGCGGAAGCTCTCTTTGCGATACGGCGGCGTAGTAGTCTTTTTCGACGAAGCTGACTCACTGGGTTCAAGGGGAGCACTCGCACCACAAGGGACATTCGGCTTCGCCGATAATCGCTTCGACCAGAGTTATCGTTGCAATGGAATGAGCTACCTGAGTGAAGCCGCACTTAGGAGCCTCTTGCTCGGCAAGGACACTCCAGCTTCCGACGACGCCCCCCTGAGTAATCGGAGGTCGAAGGTTATAGCCGGTATGGGTGGCCTCAATGGAGGAGGCGGTGGCGGTACCGGGACGCTGCAAGCCCTTTTGACCGAGTTGTCGGGGCTGAAGAAGCCCAGGGGATTTTTCAATAGGGTGGTGCGCCGAGCCTTTGGTCTTAGGCCGAAGAGTCCACCGAAGTACAGAATATTGGTCATGATGGCGACCAACCTTCCCCAGGCCCTGGACGAGGCGTTGTTGCGGCCGGGAAGAATCGACCGTATCTACCGCGTAGGCTACCCATCGAAGGCCGGCCGGATCAGGACCTATATGGGCTACCTGGACAAGGTGTCTCACAACCTCACGACTGAGGAGGTCGACAGGCTGGCGACAATTACCCCATATGCCACGGGTGCAACTATGAAGGATTTGGTCAACGAAGCACTAATAACTGCGATCCGCGATGGTCGAGACGTGATCACTTGGCGAGACATTATCATGGCCAAGCAACTCAAGGAGTTGGGTCCGCCAGAGGACGTCGAGTATATCGAGCGAGAGCGCCACGCCGTGGCGATCCATGAGGCGTGTCATGCCGTGATGGCCGCTACCGTCAGGCATCACCTCACGATTGACATAGCTACCATCGAGAAGGGCAGCAACTATCTCGGTATGGTTGCGTCGATTCCACCGGAGGACCAGTTCACACATTGGCGGTCCGAATATGAAGCGGACATAATGGTCGCCTTGGCGAGCCTTGCGGGCGAGCGGATGTTCTTTATGGGTGATAACTCCTCAGGAGTCTCCGCTGACCTTGAAGGGGCTACGGTGCTTGCTACTCTGATGGAGGGCTATTGGGGCATGGGCTCCACTATTTCCTCTCATGGGGTTACCCAGAGCGCTGGAATTGGTGCTGGAACCAAGCAGGGACGCCCGGCAGGACCTAAGGAGCTTCCGCGGTCGATTGCCGATCGGATCGAAGCAAGGCTCGACACGGTTTTCAGAGATACGATCAAGGCGCTGGAAGAGAACAGAGTCGGGGTATTGTCCGTCGCCCATGCCCTCGAGTCGACCAAAACCCTTACCGGCGAGGACGTAATGGCGATTTTGAACAAGAGCCAAGGTCCACTCGTCGACGGGACAATATACGGCGATCCAGATTTCATAGCGAGGCTGGAGAAGTACCACACCATCGTCGCCGAGGCCCACAGATCTCACAAGGCGATAACCGGGGAATTTCCCTCGGCGGAAGGTGCTTTCAAGGTGATCGATGTTATCGACGCGACGAGCGACGCCAGTGCGGCTATGGTCGAGCAAGGTAGGTAGGCAGTTGAGCGAACTTTCCGGCGATTCCGTGACTGTCACAGACCCCAAGCGGGCGTTAGAAAACGAGGAGGGGGTGAACCCGAGAACCCCGAGGGATGGCCTCGGAGTTCTGCATCTGTTCTGTAAACCCAAAACAGGTTTCGACAAGGAGGCTTTTCTGGCGGCCTGTAAGGGCTTCAAGGAGGAGGGCTTAATACTCGTTACCTTCGGCGTCCTGGGGCATAAGGCGGATCTAGGGGTCATGGCGGTCGCAGGTGACTTTCTACGCTTGAGATCGCTGCAGTCCGAGATTCAGCGATCTGGATTGGAAGTCGTGGACTCCTACGTGTCGATCACTGAGGTGTCGGAATACGCCGCGAAGGTCCCAGAGGATCAAAAGAGGCTTCGGCTCTATCCAAAGAGGCTCCCACCTAAGGGAAGCTCGACGATCTGTTTCTATCCGATGTCCAAGCGGCGCAACGTGGATCAAAACTGGTATCAGCTTCCTTATGAAGAGCGCGAGCGATTGATGTTTGACCATGGCGCTTCCGGTCGTAAATTTGCGGGGAGAATAGTCCAACTAGTCACCGGTTCAGCGGGAGTCGACGACTGGGAGTGGGGGGTCACCCTGTTCGCTGAGAGGCCGGACGATCTAAAGGCGGTTGTCTACACGATGCGCTACGATGAGGCTTCGGCAGTTTACGCCGAGTTTGGCAAGTTCTATATGGGAGTTCTACTTGAGCCAGAAGAACTGGCTGAGCAGATAGTCAGGTAGGCGGGGCTTTAGGCTTCGCCTAGCCTTGGAGATAATGGATCTAGAATTACTTTCTCTTCACGATACCCACGAAGAGTCTTTGGAATCAAAAAGAAGGACGATGGTGGCCCTCGGAAGACTGGTAGAGGCGATTACCGACCTGAAAAAGGTGGTAGTGGCCTTCTCCGGGGGAGTCGACTCGTCACTTCTGGCGGTGCTTTCAACCAAGGTATTGGGTAGGGATAACGCCTTGGTAGTGACGTCTGTCTCTGCTTCGCTAGCTCGCGAAGAGAGGGCTAGAGCCGAGGAATTTGCTGGCAATTGGGGACTCAACTTCCAAGAGGTCGCCACTGGTGAGTTCGAAGACGAACGTTACCTGCGCAATGATTCTCTACGCTGCTTTTACTGTAAATCGTCGTTGATGGACGCACTTTCTCCTTTGGCGTTGGAACGTGATGCCAAAGTCGTGCTCGGGGTGAATTTGGATGACCTGTCGGATTACAGGCCTGGACAGGAAGCCGCAAAGCGACAAGGCGGAGTTTTTCCTTTCGTCCAGGCGGCGATAACCAAGGATGAGGTGAGAGAGATTTCGCGGATCCTTGGTATTGAGGTCTGGAACAAACCGGCGGCCCCATGCCTCTCCTCCCGTCTCCCCTACGGCACTCCGGTGACCGTGGAGTCACTTGAAAAGATCGAGTTTGCCGAGGCGATACTAAGGGGGTACGGGTTCGAGATAAACAGGGTGAGGCATTTTGGCGACCGGGCCAAAGTTGAAGTTCCACTTGCTGAGATCCAACGTCTAATGGATGTTCTGGATGAGATTGAGAGCGAATTCATGAAGCTCGGATATTCGAATCTCAGCGTGGATCCCAGGGGATTTCGTTCGGGTAATCTCAACGATGCCCTGTTGGTTAAGGGAAGTGATTAGGAGGATCTTTGGCTCAACTACGTGTAAAGCTCGTCTATTTGGACGACTTGGTGAAGAGGCCCGTGATCTTCGAGCTCGCCAAGGGTTTCGACGTTTCGGCCAATATCAGACGCGCATCGGTCGAGGACGGTAGAGGTTGGATAGTCTGCGAGCTAGATGGGGACCCCACTCAACTTGAGGGTGCGCTTAACTGGCTGGCGGAGATTGGAGTTGTCGTCGAAAGACTCCAAGACGTCGTCGAAAGCTAGGAACTTTGCTCTAGAGGCGCTGTTTTAGGGTTCATTGCTGTTTGATCCCTGCTTGAGAGTCACGCAAAGCATCGCCGCGAGTATCCTTGTGACCACAGGTTTTAGCGAGTTTTCAAGATCAATTCGGCTAGCTGGCCAGTCGACCTGGAGTCCCTCGCACGTTAGATGGTTTTGTTTGGGTGGGGATCAACTTAGGTTCTTGCAGTTAGCGAATAAAAAAGGGTGTCTAGATGTCACAGAGGTCAAAGTTGTCACCGGGTCCATTAGCTCTCGTTGGCGGAGCCGAGTGGAATGAAGGATGTAGCTTCGACGGGCAATTAATTGAATCGGCGAAGGCCGAGAAGATCGTGGTGCTTCCTACTGCCGCGGCGTACGAGTTCCCCCGAAAGTCGATCGACTGGGCGACTAGATATTTCAAGAGCTTGGACGTCGCCGTCGAAGGCGTAATGATCCTTGCTCGCCCAGATGCATTCAAGGATGAGTTCATCGACAAAATAAAGGGTGCAAAGTTTATCTACCTCTCGGGCGGATCTCCGATGCATCTTAGGTCGGTTCTCAAGGCTACCCCAGCCCTGGCTGCGATCAAGGAGGCATGGCTAAAGGGTGCGGTGCTAGCGGGTAGTTCCGCTGGTGGCATGGTTCTCACCGATCCCATGTCGGATCCCCGTGGTGGGGCTTTGACCCTGGGACTCGGCCTGATCAAGAAGATCGCTTTTGTTCCACACTTCGATACCTGGGACAAGTCCAAAGAACAGCGAACTGTCTCTTTGGCCTCAGGTGGGATCGTCGTGGCCGGGGTCGACGAAAGGACGGCACTGATCAGGGAGAGCGACGGCACTTGGCGGACAGAGGGAGTCGGAGGCGTCAAGCTGTTCGCATCGGGAAGCGAAATCTCGGTATTGGAGCTCGAGGCAAGGATAGAGATCCCTCACTAGCGGACCAGCGAGGAACTTCGAGGGGGTTAGCCCGCGGGAAGGGTATTAAGCAAGGATAGCTTTGCTGATCCCTTTACCGTGATAGAGATATAGGGCTCCACCGGGGCGAAGCCCCGAGAACCGAGCTCAAACGTTGCGCTGATTAGCCCCGCACTGCTTGATGATTTCTAGCGGTGCGCCGCCGACCATAGCGGTGAAGTATGAGTTTGCCTACAGAGTGGAAGTCGCCGACGAATACGGGGAAACTCATCACAAAGCAGCCGTGACGATCGACCCTTGACCTGCTTGACGAGGCTCAGATGCCGTAGGGGGAAGCAGGGTCAACGAGAAAATGGACATGATCAGACCTGGGCTCGAGTTCAGTTAACGCGGCCACTCTCTCGGCGCAAATGTGGGTAACGATTTCATTGAGTCGGGTGTCGGAATGCTCATGTCAAAGGTGGCCGTACTTCGGATCGTTTGGCAATAATGCCTGACGGAATCCGGGAAGGGTGGTCGGTGTTGGCTGTCATCGGCGTCAAGCTGATAATGTAGGGCGATGAGTGCTGATTCCAGTCATGAAATTGTCGGAAAACTCCAAGCCATTTCCTCTCGCTCAGCCCTTGATAGTCGAGACTGGGAGACAAGGGTGACGAGTTTGGCAACCCATCTTTCGGCTGCAGAGGCCGCCGAGCTGGCGACATTACTCGCTACCAGCCCTAAGGGCGGCGATCGAAAGTACTCGGTATTCTATCTATTGCATATTTATTATCGTCGAACCAGAGACATAAATTCTCTCGGCACTCTGATGGTTGACTTTTCGGAGACCTTTACCGAATATCCCACTTTCCCGCATCTCAATAGTATGTATCTTCGCCAATTCGATACACTCGAGAAGACCGAGCGAGCTCTGGAGGAAGCGAGAGTTGCGAGAGATCGTTGCCCATCCCACGCTGGCGTCTTAAACAATCTTGCTGAGATCGTAGCGGTTATGGGCGAAGAGGGGTTTACCATCCCGCTGGGTGCACTCGACGAAGCTCTCGTCAGCATCAGCAGGGCTATTACTCTTGGTCAGGGTTACCCAAAGTTTTACGCGACTAAGGCCCGATTATTAGCTCTAAAGGAAGAATACACTGATGCCCGGCGCCTCATGCGCCAAGCGATTACGGCCGAGGACCCTACTGAGCTCGACTACGCATTACGTGTGGGTGATTACCAGGCCCATATGCTTGAGATCCTCGTTCAGAAGTTCAGGCACGAAATTGGTGTAGAAATGAGTCATGCTATGGACGATGTTCAGGGACATCGAACCAAGGTAGATGAATTACTAA
>JABEUM010000069.1 GCA_013044475.1 Acidimicrobiaceae bacterium
CCAATCCGTTTTGCAAACTCTCCAGTGCTATAAGTATTAGCCATTACATACAATTATGGCACATGTTGGATAGAAAATCGTCATCTGTTAATTGCTCCCTTATGAGGTCCTTAGAGCTACCAACCCCGTTACGAGGAAATTAGCGATTTCACCCCTTGTTTGCAGAGTCGGCAAGGTTCCGGATTGACCGTCTAAGCACCAAGTCCCAGTCCAATTCTGAAGCACAATAACCGAATGAGGCCCGGGATTCAACCACATGTGGTCGATTCCTCCGACTGGAAAAGGTGCACCGGCTGTTTGGTATGGACCAAAATATTGGTCTCCCCCATCGAATGAAACGCTATAAGTCGATGTCGCAGAAATGGTCAGCTCGCCTAACACACTCGCGGCGGACAAGGACGAATGAATGCTGTCACCGCTTAAAAGGTATGAGGTTATACCCACAACTCCGTATCCAGGAGGAATTGTTGGAGATGGCATTGGCAACTGTTTGATCAGCTGCGTCGACCATTCGCTATTTGCAACTTCGGAGGGCGTGGGAAGTTTCGTGGCCTTGCCCCTTCCGGATTTGCAGACGCCGAAGATGTTGGTCAAGTATCGCTTCACCACTTCTGCACTAGCGAGACCTAATACGTCCGCTCCAAATGGATCTTTCTGCGCAACATTTTCAAGCACGCATGGGTTGGGGACCACTGGTTGATTTGCTTGGCCGAGAGAAATAGCTCGTGAGGGTGGTTGTATTGCGACCGTCCTTGAGGAGCCGGAATTAGAGTTTCCCTCCTTGACCGATTTTGAACCGCCACCCAAATTCACAACGACCTGACCAGGTTTGCTCCCCTTTGCCACCTGTACGTAAGAGGTGTTTGAACCAAGGAGGGACTCCATTGGAGACTTCAAAGTTCCGAGGCCCACCAACAAAACTGCAGTTGCCAGAGATCCAAGGACCTTATTCCGTCTAATTTGACTCAAGTTCTTAGGTCCATCGCCCCAATGTATTCCCACCGCTGAACTCCATTCTGCAACCAAGGCCTTCCCAATTGGAGCAACAAACCCGATATCAGACTATTCTTACTACAGTTGTATCATTCATTCAAGTGGGATCGACACTCATTATTTTCCCCCAGGTTCGATCTCGGACCACCATGGTCTCCAGGTCAGCTCTCGATCCGAAGACAAGCATCGCAAAGATGCACCAAAAACTGCAGAAGTGACGCACTGACAGCGACCGCCGAAAAGATGCAAAAGCGTTGGCTGCTAGCAACTAAAAGTAGCCAGCTAGCCCAGCCCTCCCCATCTAGCCATGCAACCTAGCGGAGGGTCCCTCCAGTTAAACCACCCCCGAATCAATGGCGCACATCAAGAAGAGCGGCAAACATGAAGCTGGACATCATCGTTCAAGGCTCGCTTCTAACCTGTGTTCGCTTGCGAACTAGCTCAGAATTCGCTCGAGGAGTAGGCTGTCTAAGGAACTTTACAAATACGAATTAAATTCGTTTTACTCTCTAGGCTTGGTAGCCTCATTCCAGCAGACGAGAGGTTAGCAAAACGTTGGCAAGAATTTAGCGGGCCATCCCGATCTCAACATGGCCAACCAGAGGCTAGGGCCATGGAGGCTCGAGATGGGTCCAATCTCAGAAACTCTCGTCTGCCCGAAGCCGCTTTAGGACCAGACCCAGATCTTCATAGTCCCAAACGGCCGTTTGTCTCTGCCTAGCCACAAAATCATCAATCAAAGCGGTAGGGTCTAGTAACCTTCCATCAATTCGGAACTTCGAGAATTCGCTATACCCGGCAACAACTGGGTAAATTACTCGACTCTCTCCGGCACTGCTTAGTGCCCCGTTCAAAGTGATGCTCGACACCTGCTCATTAGCTTCCTCAAAGGGCCTTACCGACGAAATCAAGAAACAAAGCCCTATCGCAAAACCGAGTCCATTGCCCAAGCCAGACATTGCATCGAATCCAACCGAAAGCTGCTCAGCAATCGTGGGCATCGACTCCACAGCTTCGATGCTTCGCAATTCCCCTTCGTCCTTGAAGACTCCTGGCCTGCAGCGACTCGAGACTCCAACAAGTTTTGCATGACGATCTCGAAGTTGTACTAAGAACTCATCTGCGGTGGTAGCGCTACTCGACATCTCGTCTCGATCGGACACAATGGCGAAATATCTTCTAAATTCCGATGGCTGTTCATCTAGTTCTGCTAATACTACAGAACGAAGGGCTCCTTTGATTAGCGAGCTTTTAGGCGTTATTCCGTCCAATATTCCGGACATATAAAATGCCTCCACGAAGGGCAAGTAGGTCCACCTTGCCTCCCGATCGTCAACGGTACATTTTCTCGGATTAAGCCTTGAGACCGCCTCTCGCAGCGATAACAGTGGATCCAGTAAACTCTTGAGGGCATCAGATCCGGGTTCGGATCCATCAATGGATTCGTGCTTGCGATACTTTGACTTTTTTGACTTTATCTTTCCGGTTAAAGCATTGGGTGACGAAGCCTGGTCTAGATAGTTCCGATTTGATCCCAGGTTCCGCTTTAGCAGCAAATTGGCATCTGAGGAAACCTCACCGTCGAGACCGAGCAAATCGACCAAGCGAGTGGCGTCTTCGAGCAACTCGAGAACCCGATCCCAGTCACATTTGGCAAACTCTGCCTCGATGTAATTTGATAGCTCCACATCGGACAGGGTTCGCGCCGGCTTACCCCTGACAGCTCGGCTCGGCAGCATGTTGTCGAGAACGCCCCTGAGCGGTGAGGCCAGAAATAGACCTCCCAGCAGCTCCATGTCTCCCTTGACAGGTCCCGCGCCTTGGCGCACCGAGACAATTAAGCCCGGCAATTCTATCTGCCGGGCTTTGGCGGCCCTCGCTAAAAATAAGACACCTTGGTCTGGACCACCGACGAGCACAGATCGATCCGTAATAACGGAATTCGGCAACATATGGCCGACTATCCTTTGCCAGTTCTCTAGCACTACAGCTTCGGGGTCCGCCACTTGATCCGTATAGATACCCGGAGCAATTCTGAAGATAGAACCTGCCTTTTGCAACCCATGAATCGTCGCTGGCGGCTTATCGCCGGGGAAGAATAGATTTGCCGCCATTCCCTTACCTCTCCGCGGAAGCTTTAGAAGCGCCACTGCTTGGCCACCGAAAAATATCGGCAGTCAAGGATCGTATCTGGAATTTATCCGGGACCTAACCCAAACAAAACTACATCCTTACCTCACGGTGACCACACTCTTACCCTCGCACCAACTCAAGTGCGCCAAAGGCGCAAATTCACAATTCGTAGATTATGGCCGTGGAGGACGAGGGCTATCTTGACTAGCCCTGTGGAAATTTTCGAATTTCACAAAAAAAAAGATCCAGCAAGTTTCGATACTGGCCAGAGGCATCTAATTCGCCGACTCTTGGATCCTGGCTGTTAGTCCCCAGGGAAAGATTCAACTACCTGGCTAGTCCTTTGCCGAAACGGACTAGCCAGAGATATAGGAGAGCTTTGCGAGCTTTGCAACTTCAACAGCGATCCCTACCTTCGGTTCGGTCAGATCGAAATCTACTACGAGTCCATCAACTCTAGCCTCGGCAAGGTCTCTGGAGGCGTCGAAAGTGGCCTTTGCTGGGTCGATCCCTGCCTGCGAGGTTGACACCAGGCCATCGGTCATTAGGACAACAAAGGGTTCAGTTCCTTTAGCACGCAACCTCTTTGCAAGCTCAACTGCCTTGCGCAGACCTAGGTGCAAAGGTGTCTTTCCCCCCCTTTTGATTTGACTCAAACGGGAATTAGCAACTTCTATGCTTCGGGTTGGCATTAGGATCGTCTCGGCAGCAGTTCCCTGGAAAGTAATCATTGCCACACTATGTCGCTTCAGGTAGGCATCCCCGAGCAGCTTTTCTATCGTTGCCTTTGCCGCTTCGACACGTTTGATCGATCCCATAGATCCAGATGTGTCGACCACAAATACGACACACCGTTCGTCCAAAAGTAGCAATCTCTTGAAGACCAAATCCGAGCTATCGAGATCTATCTCAAGCTTGTCACTATTTATCTTCCAATCAGTTTGTCGTCTTAGGGTATTGGTGATCGTCTCCCGAACCGCTAAAGGAGAACCTCCTCTTTTTACCCGGTCAAATCCAGGAGCAATTTGAGTAGGTCTATTCCCCGATCCAGCGGTCAACACGTGACCAGATGTCGGAAGAATTTTTGAAATGTCCGTTTGCGAATTTGCTCGATCAAAATCAGGTTCCCTTGGAAACTGATCGCTCTTACCGTCAGAATTTTTGCCATCACCCTGGCTCCGCTGCGACTCGCCTAGATCTGGCGAAGCTGCCGCATCGATCTGTGACTGATTCTCACCCACGTCGCCACTATTTCCCTCTAGCGGCCCATTGGCCGAAGGACTCCCGCCCATCTCATTCTTAGACGCCGCGGCTGTAGGCGAATCCTGAGAAAATCGTGAAGAAGCTTGCTCTCTCGACGATTCACTACTCGGATAGTTCCCCTCATTGTTTCGACCGTCGGATTGTGCTGAATTGCCTTCGCCTGAAGCGTGACTCTTCATTTTTTGTCTAGATCGATGAAGAAGTGCAAGAGTTGATACTTCGATCAAATCCTCTTCGGTCGCTTCGCTCCTGCCGACAAGCGCTGCGTATGCTATAGCACCGCGCACAAGAGCCAGATCAGAGCGCAAACCCTCCGCACCATGGGCAATTGACACCTGGGCGGCAAATTTCGCCAGCTCAAAGAGGTCCTTCCTCGGTCGCCCTTCAAAGTTGACCAGCTTTCGAGCTGCGACAACCTTCTCGCGTAGCGCATTTGTCTCGTCTTTAAAATTCAAGATAAACAGCTCAGGATCTGCCTCATATTCAACCCTGCGGGTAACCGCCTCCGCCCGCTCTTCAACGGTGGCTAAGGCATCCACCTCAATAGCAAACCCAAATCGATCCAAAAGTTGGGGTCGCAACTCTCCCTCTTCTGGATTCATCGATCCGCATAAAACGAACCTGGAATCCTTGACTATAGAAAAACCTTCACGCTCTATCCTCACCGTCCCCGAAGCGGCGGCATCCAGCATTACGTCGACGATATGATCCTGTAATAGATTGACCTCATCGACGTATAAAACCCCAGAGTTGGCTTGGACCAAAAGTCCTGGTTTGAATTCTTCACTTCTATTGTTAATTACGCCCGCGAGATCGAGAGTTCCCACTACACGATCCTCTGTGGCGCCAACCGGCAATTCGACAAACGGTGCACCAGTTTCAAGGAGATCCGCTACGCCTCGTGCCAGGGTAGACTTGGCCGACCCCTTTTCACCTATTACTAAAAGACCGCCGATTCGAGGGTCAATAGCTAAAAGCAAAAGCGCAAGCTTGAGTCTGTTTTGACCTACCACCGCCACAAAAGGATAGCGAACGACCCCTCCTACTCTTTCCAACCTTCCACCTCCATCAACTTTTGGCGCAAAAGCTGAAGGTCGACATCAGCGGCTCGCCATAATCCTCGCGAACTTGCTTCGATTAATCGCTCACATATTGATGCCAAGGCATCGGGGTTGTTCAGTCTGAAAAACTCAGACACCTGCTCGTCGGCGACATAACTTTTTGTCAGTGTGTCAAACATCCAGTCTTTCACGACTCGCGCTGTAGCCTGATACCCGAAGAGGTAATCTGCGGTAGCCGCCATTTCGAAAGCCCCTTTATACCCATGGCGCATCATCGCCGAAATCCACTTGGGATTCACCACCCTCGATCTAAACACCCTCGCAGCTTCTTCCTCAAGACTACGGACACGAGGATTTTCGACACTCGATGAATCTCCAAAGTATGCCAAAGGATCCTTTTCGGACAGGGTTCTAATTGCTGCGATCATGCCTCCGTGATCCTGCATATAATCGTCTGAGTCAAAGATATCGTGTTCTCGATTGTCCTGGTTTTTAGATGCGACTTCAGTCTCCTTCAACCTCTTAGACAGTTCGTCCCTAGCCGGAATACCAAAACCATTCCTGGTATAGCTAAAACCACTCCAGTTGAGATAAACCTCCGTAAGATCTTCATCACCCCGCCAGTCCTTAGAGATCAAAAGGGGCAGGAGGCCTGAGCCGTAAGCTCTTGGAGGAGGGCCGAACACTCTAGCAGTAGACAAACTGCCCACCAGTGGATTGACTTCGACCATTTCGTCCAATTGCGCCACAAGCTCGAACGCCTCATCAAGCAGCTTGATCGCCTGAGGAAATGCGTCGCGAAAGAAGCCAGAGATTCGACAGGTGACATCGACTCTAGGTCTACCCAGTTCTTCTGGTGATATTGCCTCGAGACCGGTGACCCTCGACGAGTCTTGGTCCCAGGTAGGACGAACACCGAGTAGGGCTAATACTTGAGAAATATCATCTCCACCCGTTCTCATCGCCGCAGTACCCCAAATAACCACTCCAACTGATTTCGGATACCGTCCTTTGTCCTCGACGAACCTTTTGACCAAAGAATCGGCAAGTTTTGTTCCTACTTCGTAGGAGAGACGCGACGGAATGGCTCTCGGGTCAATCGAATAGAAGTTCCTGCCGGTGGGAAGCACGTGAGCCATTCCTCTACTCGGCGCTCCAGAGGGTCCAGGCTCGACAAACCCGCCCGCAAGGGCGTTGATTATTGATCCGATCTCATTTGTCGTCTGTTCTATCCTCGGAACCAGAGAACTGCATATCCAGCTAATGACCTCGCCAAGCTCGCTACCGTTCAATTGCTCAAGTCCGTCAATTGGCCAATTGCGCTCAGATAGCTCCCGCAACACCTCTAATGTCGCATGATCGACCAAGTCTGTGTCTCGCAAACTTGGCGATCCTGGGTCTAGCCCAATCGATCGAGCCATCGAATCCCTAAGCGACGGGACATTTCCCTGAGAAACCCGCGTAATGGCGCTCACGGTATCAATCAGCAAGTCGCCTTCTGGCGGCCTACCTAAAATGTGGAGTCCTCCTCGGATAATGGCGTCTTTAAGTTCGCAAAGGTACCCATCTATATGAGAAACCATCGAGTCGAAGTCTGGATCTGAAAATCCATCAGTTGGAAGATTTAGATTCAGATCCTGATCGATCCTGTTCTCTTCGAGGAGTCGCCAGATCTGTTCCCTGATCCTCGGCAATTTGGACGGATCCAGCGCCGTAAGTTTTTGATGTTCATCCAAGAGGTCTTCGAGCTGGGTAGTCGATCCGTAGCTTCCCGCTCTGGTTAGCGGCGGGACCATGTGATCAATTATCGTCCCATGGGTTCGCCTTTTAGCCTGGGTTCCCTCTCCGGGGTCATTTACAACAAACGGGTAGATGAAGGGAACGTCGCCCAATGCAACCTGTGGGTAGCAGTCGGCAGAGAGTCCGACACTTTTACCCGGGAGCCATTCCAAAGTGCCATGCTTGCCAAGGTGCACAACTGCATCGGCCTGAAATTCAACGTCGAGAAAACGATAGAAGGCCATGTAATGATGCATTGGCACAAGCTCAGCTGAATGATAAATGGCTATGGGATTCTCTCCAAATCCCCTAGATGGCTGGATGGCCACCATAATATTTCCGAACTCCAAGGCAGGAAAGTGGATCTTCTCTTGGGCTATAAATGCCTCGCCAGGCGCCTCGCCCCATGAGTTGGTTATGGCTTCTCGGACCTTCAAAGACATCTTTGAGAACTCCTTTAGGTACTCCTCTACCGGCCAAGTCACCTCGTACCTACCTTGTGGGAGCACCTCAGTCGAGTCATAATCGACCAGTTCTCCAAGAAGCTCCATTAGTAAAACCGGATCAGTAGGAAACTCTCCAGTTTGGTACCCAACTCGGCGAAGCTCGGTCAGTAGGTCGACAGCACTCTGGGGAGTGTCCAGCCCAACTGCGTTCCCCAGTCTCGACCTCCTAGTTGGGTAAGCGCTCAGGACTATTGCAACCTTCTTTTCTGAATTGGACTTGTGCCGCAACCGGGCGAGTCTGAATGCTTGGCCCGCCACGGAGGAGGTGCCAAGATCTGAAGTTCGATAGGCCGAAATGGAGGTGCCAAAGTGGAGGTCATCATCCACAACCTCCTTGAAGCTAAATGGCACAGAGATGATCCTGCCATCGAACTCGGGAATTGCGACGCTCATGGCAATATCCATCGGCCCCAAGCCGAAATCTGATTCAGCCCAGCTGGCTTGGGTATTCGTGGAGACTAACGCTTGGAGGATTGGAACTCCTATTTTCGACATCTCTCCCGCATCCCAGGTGAGTTCCTCATCATCAAAGCTGCCTGATGCTAGGACGGTTGTCACTATGACATCCGGATTGAGCCTCTGGATCTCGCCAGCGGGGGTAAGACCTTGGTCATTAGGAGAAGAACGTAGGGAATAGCAGAAGTAGGCGTCGACGCTCATCCCCAGGAGGACCATCTTGTCTACGAGATCATGAATAAATCGGGTATTGGAGGAAATGAGGTGCGCCCTATAAAAGACAACTACCGCCTTCGGAGCGAGGGGATCTGTACCCACATGCGAAAAATAGACCCCGCTATTTGGCACGATTTTCGGCTCTTCAAAGCCAAATCCGTAACCAAATAAGGTATCTGCGAGAAAAAGTAGGAAGTTCGAGAAGTTCTCAAGGCCACCTTTGATCAGGTACTCAAGGGCGTACTTATACGAGCCCCCGGGAATCTCTGACAAAGATGCAAGCTCCTCGTCGAAAGTTGCCTCGCCTGGAAAGGCGATGAACGCACCGCCCCTCGCCTTCGCCCAAAGGCCGATCTCCTTGGCGATAAATTGAGTGTCTTCGCCACCGAGAAGTCGCGCTACGACAATTGCCCTCGAATCCGCCCCAGCCGCCTCGTTGACGAGGGAGCTATATTCAGATGTTCGTCTAACTATCAGGTCCGGAAAGCCTTCAGGAAGTCCTTCCCAAACGCTTCGCATGGTAATGACTTCGGTATCTGCGTTAGTGAAGTAGTAGATCGTGTCCAAGTATAAAATTACCTATCTAATCAACCTTTTGAATCAAATTGAAACTTGTCGTAGTACCAAAACGTCCAGTTCAAGGTGGCGGGTCGCTCCGGGAAAGCTTCTGAGCGAGAAATCCCGCCAACCGGACTTCGAAATGTCCATCTTTACACTCACCCCACATCGGTCTCCTTAGCTGACAAGCCAATTAAGCATCGCTGTTTCCGACGTAGCATCTACGAGCCACTCGGCGAGTCTGTCGTAATACTCTTGCTTCAGTTCCAAGTACGACGGACCCGGGAAATACTCTTTATCTCCGCTCAAAGCAACCCTTTGTAATAGCCACCTGCGAAAACCGTCCGATTCAAGAACTCCATGCAGCGTCGTACCTACAACGTTGGCTTGACTCACGCCTTCTAGCCCATTTACTCCGTCATGCTGACCAAAACGATGTCTAACAGGCGACTCGTCTAACTCGAAGAGTCCGCTCACCCCCTCACCATGTACCACTCTCCCATTGTGAATCTGGTAACCATTGACCTCACTGTCGCCGTCGATCAGCCTTCCTGTTCTGGTCAAAGTCAGCTTGCGTTGCTCAAATTTGGTAAAAACATCCAGTAAACCTAAGCCCAAAGCTCCGTCGATCTCCGACTCAATCCCATCCTCTATCTCACGACCTAGCATCTGATATCCTCCACATATTCCAAGGAGGTGACCGCCGCCTTCGACGTATCGTAAAATCGAGGTGCCGAAGGTGCCCCTCAGCCAGGCCAGGTCCTCAATGGTGGACTTTGAACCAGGAAGAACAACAAGATCACATCCATGGATGTCATCTTTTTTCGTAAGGTAGGCAACTTCGACGAAGGGCTCGGTCAAAAAGGGGTCGAAATCTGTGTAGTTTGACAGGTGCGGGAAGGCTACGACACCAACTTTGAGGGGCGCCCCAGAGTTTGAACTCTTGCCGACAGGGAGCGAAAGGGAATCCTCGGAATCGAACCGGGCACCCTTAAAGTAGCGGAGCAGGCCAAATGCCTTTGCGTCAATTAGCGAATTTAGCTGGTCGATGCCTGGCTTCAAAAGTGAAGGATCTCCGCGAAACTTGTTTATCAAGTACCCATCGACTAATCCGGCTAATTCCACCGGGAGAATTCTCAAGGTTCCGAATATATGAGCGAACATCCCACCCCGGTCGATATCAGCCACCAATAAAGCCCTAGCTCCAATCTCTCGCGCCAGGTTCAAATTCACTAGCTCATCTTTGAGGAGGTTAATTTCTGCCGGAGACCCTGCGCCTTCTAGCACAACCAGGTCATTCGACTTAGATAATTCGCGGTAGCTAGAAAGAACCTCTTCGAAGAGTTGTGGCTTAAGCTTTTGATATTCGCTAGCGCTAAACGAGCCGACCACTTCGCCCCGCAGCACGAGCTGAGATCTTTGTTCGGACTCGGGCTTTAAAAGGATTGGGTTCATGTGACAAGTTGCCACCGTTCTAGCGGCGAATGCTTGCGCTGCTTGCGCTCTACCTATCTCAAAGCCGTCCTCCGTGACCGCTGAATTGAGCGCCATGTTCTGAGCCTTAAAGGGGGCCACGGAAACGCCTCTATCTGAAAGTACGCGACAGATTGCTGACACCACTGTCGACTTTCCCGCGTCTGAGGAAGTTCCCACGATCATTTTCGGGCGAATCATCTCCGGACCTTTCCCCTCGAACGAAAAACTAAAGCCCGTATTGAAATACCTGATATAAGTAGCGCAGAAGCTAAAAAAGTATCTACCTTGCGGGCTAAGGAAACGGCATCTCGGATATCGCCAAGAACGGCCCTATTCCCCAATTTTCCGACTCGGGGCCGAGACTCCGCTACGCCCTTATAGCTCAGCTCGCCACCGAGTTCTACATCTAGAAGTTCCGCGTATGCCGTCTCCACAAGCCCTGCATTGGGCGAGGGATGCGGCCTCGCCTGCCTGAAAGTTCTCTTCAATGTTTCCAGGTCCGATCCTGCTATTGAAGAGACCAAAAGGGTCGTAAATCGTGCCGGAAGAAAGTTTGCTATGTCATCCAACTTTGCGGAAGTCCATCCGAAACTTGCGTATCGATCCGAGAAATTTCCAAACATTGAATCCAAGGTGTTGACAGCTCTATACCCGACTGCCCCTTTCGCTCCAAGCAGGGAGGCCCAAAAAAGGACAGCAACTACCGCGTCGACACTATTCTCGGCAATCGATTCGACTGTCGCTCTCGCAATATCCCCTGAAGAAAGCCCGGATCTATCCCTTCCCACCAGCGACAACAACTCATTTCGCGCCAGGTCAAGGTCAGGTTTTGCCAAGGCTTCTTGAACCGTAGCAGCTGCTTCAAATAGCGATTTTTCAGCAATTGCTAAATAGCTAGCGATTGCTGTCGCCATGAACGAACCGTCCAGAAGTTCACCCACGACGAGGATGGGAAGCAACAGTGAAGCCCAAAAATACCCTCCGGAGCGCCTTGAATCCTCCCAGAACAGCGGTTCGATCCTCGAAGCGAGCCTACCGAAAAGGACCACTGGATGAAAGCGGCTCGGCGGCTCTCCAAAGATCCTGTCAAGCAAAAGACCGGTCGCAGCTCCGAGCATTTGGTTGGAAGCCCTGACCTCCCATGAACAATCCGCCCTGCTCATCTCAGACCTTTGGCGGTCAGTACTAAAAGAGCTACGGTCTCAAAGAGGATCCCAGAGCCACCCACTAAGTCGCCGGTAAAGCCGCCAAGGAGGGAAACGCCGCGGCGATAAAAGTAGGCGGTACTCCCTAAAGCGACCAAAAGCGCGACCAGTCCAGCAAAGACTCCGGCACCGATTAGCACTAAAACTATAGACAGTGCCATAACTGGAAGGACAACGGCAAAGTCTGCTCCGCCAGACATGGCCCCGAGAAAAATGCTCGCCATGCCACCATTTGGGCGAGCATAGTTTCCCCTCCCAACGGCAAGCGCCATCATTGAACGCGACATCCCCAATAATCCAACTAGCAGCGCGGGACTTACACTGATGGTCGCCAAGGAGGTTACACGAAGGAGAATGACCAGTAAAACCGCTGTAGCACCAAAGCTGCCTATTGCCGGCTGTCTCATGACTTCGAGGCGTCGTTCAGTTTTCATATGGGCAAATAAACCGTCTCCACAATCCGCAATCGCGTCATAATGAAGACCATAGGTGAGGAAGATATCAGCGCCAACTACCACGATGGCGGCTATTGCAGGAGTAAAGACCGATGAGGCGATACGCCATATCAATCCCAGCAGTAGCCCCAAGAGCATTCCGACGACACCAAAATAGCGCGGAGTCAGCCTCGATGGTCGAGCCTTTGTACGAAAAGAGCTCAGAAATGCGACCGATGAAAGTAAAGCATCGATCTGTTCAGCCATCTCTGCCCCTCAACAAAACGGGAATGCCAGCGTGTACAAAGTAGACATCATCCAAAGCCTGCGCCAATCTTTGGTTGATGGCTCCCATGCGGTCGACAAAGTCCCGGCCGATTTTTGACTCGGGATGGAGGCTGAGCCCAACTTCCTCCGACACCACTACAAAGGTCTGCCCTTTGTTCGACAGTTCCTTCACCAGCTCAGAATCTAAATCAACATTATCGAAAAGCGACGAAGCGACGAAGTTCCCGATCGAATCCAGCAAGAAGGGCTGGTCAGTATTCCTTAGGTAGGAGAGCAAATCAGCTGGCGCAGCTATCTCTCTAGTCACAAACCGGTCTCCGCGACGATCTCTGTGCGAGGCTACCCTGTTCAAAGCGTCAACGTCTGCTGGGTCGACTCGTAAAGTGGCGAGGTACTCTGGCTTTTCAGACTCGGCTAACAGCGACTCTGCAAAACTTGACTTCCCCGACCTAGTGCCACCCAGGACGAGAATGCTTCCGACGGATCTCACGCATCTCCTCTAACTCGCAGTCATAGACCCGGGTCTCCTGACTTGCAGATCAACGCTTCACCCTGCCTTCCGGTCCTGCGAGACCGTGGCATAAATGGGTTAAACTCCCTACTTACAGTTGCGGACCAGTCCCGGATTTACACCGAGTTCCCCGTCATCTGATTTCATACTACCCTGATTAATATGACAAGGGTAGATTCGATCATTTTAGTGAACACTGGGTACGGCAAGGGAAAGTCTTCGGCGGCGTTCGGCGTGATGGGGCGGGGATGGGCCAGGGGATGGAAGGTCGGCGTAGTCCAGTTCATCAAGAGCGGAAAATGGAAGGTCGGCGAAAAGAAACTCGCAGACCATTTAGCCATCGAGTGGCACACCCTTGGCGACGGGTTCACCTGGGAGTCCACTGACCTGGACGAGACCGCCGCCAAAGGCAGACACGCTTGGCAAGTCGCAGATCAAATGCTCAGAAGCGGCGACTACGACATGTTGATATTCGACGAACTGACCTATGCGGTCAAATATGGCTGGGTGCCTATAGAAATTGTCCTAGACGGACTTAAATCGAGATCGCCAAAGACAAACGTGATTATCACTGGTAGAGACTGCCCTCAAGAGATAGTTGATCTCGCAGATACCGTGACGGAGATGCGTAAGATCAAACACGCATACGACCAAGGCATCACCGCCAAAAAAGGTATCGAATACTAGGCGTGCGATGGACAGCTTTTAAGCATTTGAAGCAACATACGAGATGCCCACAGGTGACTTCCTCCAAAGGATCTAAAAAGCCAATGCTGCGTCCCAATTTAATAGCCCCAGTTTTACGCAATAGCCGACGACCCTCGGCCCGACTATCGCAGGCAATAAGAGATATCGACCCACTTAGCTATCTCCAAGACAACACTCCTCCATTGGAAAAATAGCTGCTAGACCCAGCCCATGAATGACGACAAATCAAGGAAAGCTAGAAGTTGACCAGAGCGATTATCATTTCCGCATTGAACTCGGGGGCCGGAAAAACAACCATCTCATCGGGTATAATGGCCGCTGTTCGCGAGCGAGGTCTCTCCATTGCTTCCGCTAAGGTCGGCCCTGACTATATAGACCCAACCTTTCACAGGATTGCGACCGGCCGTCCGTCTTACAACATCGACACTTTTCTTACCGGACGAAAAGGTGCTTTGGCTAGCGTCCGCCGGGCCGCCAAGGGCGTCGACTACTTGATCATCGAAGGCGTGATGGGAATCTTCGACGGAACGACTCTTGATACGACCAAAGACGTGCTCAACCCCGACCCACCCTCGGGAAACTGGCGGTTCGCCACTGGCTCTACCGCCGAAATAGCAATGATCTTAGGCGCACCTATCGTCCTCGTCCTCGATTCGAGGGGTACAACCGAATCGCTCGTCGCTAGCGTCATTGGAATTAAAAAGACCAATCCTTCCCTGCTGGTTGCAGGGGTTATCTTAAACCGGGTGGCAAGTGAAGAACATGTCACTCAAATAGCCAGCGCGCTTTCGGCTAGCGGGATACTCCTGCTAGGCGCTATGCCCAAAGAGTCTTCCGCCGAGGTCGACTCTCGCCACCTCGGTTTAGTTCCAGCATCAGAAGACCTGGGCCGCGCCACCAGAAAGCTAGCATCCATCTGCAGCGCAGTGCAGTCTCACGTAGACGTCGAGAAGGTGCTGAAACTGGCTCGACCAATCCCCGTCGGAGTTCCGTCCGGGCCCGCTGCTCCCGAAAGTCATAAAACCCGTCCGACGATCGCTTATGCAACCGGCAAAGCTTTCACCTTCTTCTATCAGGAGAACTTTGACCTGCTCGAAGAGGCTGGAGGAGAGCTAGCGGGTTTCGATCCAACCAAGGAGGAATCCCTTCCAAAGGGCACCGACGCTCTAATAATGGGAGGCGGCTATCCCGAAGTCTATTTGGCTGATATCGTGCAAAATAAGAAACTTCTATCTGAAATAGCCTCCTTCCATATCCAAGGTGGACCGATCTGGGCAGAGTGCGCCGGTCATATGGTACTCGGCTCCTCAATAGAACAGATCGAAACGGCTTCGGTCCACCCAGGCAGATCGACAATGAGCAGTCGGGTTACACTTGGCTATCGGTTCGTGTCGACCAAAAAGGCAAATCCACTCTTCGACAGCGGCAGCGTCTTCCGTGCTCACGAATATCACTATTCCAAGATGGGCAATGACGGGGACGACTTCCAATGCCTAGGTCGCGGCGGCAGAACATCCTCTGGTGTCGCCGGGCCGAGCTTGATTTCGTCCTATCTCCATTTTCATCTGGGATATGAACCGAACTCAGCGAATCGTTACGTGTCCAGTGCATTGAGGTTCCATGAGGCTAAAGATTCCTCCTAGCTCAATTCTTCAAACCGTCCCTCAGTCGTATCGTCTATCTACAGACATATTTGCTGACCTCTGTCAAGAGCACCGACTAGATCCCCAAAGTCTGCGCACTAAGGTCGGTCGGGACAAAAGTGGGGCTAAACCTAGGCCGAGTCGATTGGCACCGTCCTACCGAGAATGCGAGATGTGAAATTGGACAAAGTATCGATACACAAAAAGTATCTTTGCGGGGTCGGCGTTGGACCAGGGGACCCGAAGTTACTAACTTTGGCGGCAGTAGAGACCATCAAGTCGGCCGATTTAGTGCTAGCACCCACCTCGGCCCAAGATGAGCCCGGCAGGGCGGAAGAGATAGTCAGGAAGGCCATAGGCACGATTCCGGTACGTCGAATCCTGTTTGATATGGCTAAGGGCGAAAGCGGCATCGAGCTCAGAAAATCTACCGCTTTGGTCGCTGCAAAGGAGATAGTCACCCTCCTGCAACCTGGCGAAAGAGCGGCCTTCCTTACCATCGGAGATCCTAATGTTTTTTCCACCTTCAACCTCTTAGCCCGCTCTGTGGCATCGATTGATCCTACTGTCGAAATCTCGTCCATACCTGGAATTATGGCTTTTCAGGACCTCGTAAGTCGTTCAGGAATGACACTTTTGGATGAGGAAGAGTCATTAAGGTTGTTGGTTGGACTCCAGGTTGACGACAAGATTGAGGAAGCACTAAAAGATAGCTCGTCCGCTGTAGTGATCTACAAAGGCGGTCGTAATCTCCCAGCAATAGTCGAACTCGCCAAGAGAGCAGGCCGTCTGGCTGACGGCTGGATCGGAGTGAAAATAGGTCTAGAGGAGTCCGAAGTCACTAGTTTGCAAAACATAGGCACCGGGCCGGTCGGCTACCTCTCGACCATAATCTTTCCGCCAAGGCGACTTTAGCTCGAAATTCATTCAAAAAACGAGCCATCTTTGGAGTTGAAACCTGGTGGTCAGGCCTTCCAAATTTGCACCGTGCCGTCAGCAAGGGAAACATATTCGTTTATATCACCTACGATTAAACGTCGGAATGTGATATTCAGCCTGCGAGGAGTTTGATGTGATCAGTTTTGTGGGGGCAGGTCCAGGGGCCATTGACCTGATAACCTTGCGCGGCCAGAAGCGGCTGGCCAGCGCTGATATAGTCATTTGGGCTTCTTCGCTAATTCCATCCGAGCTGCTAATTCACTGCAGCGAGGATGTAGAGCTCTTTGACTCGTCAGGAATGACTCTTGAAGACGTCCTGGCGATATACGCTGCGCGTGCCGATGAAGATATCGTTCGACTTCATTCAGGAGACCCATCTATTTACGGCGCTATTGCCGAGCAGATAGATTTTCTGGAAAAAAACGACATCGAATTCGAAATTATCCCCGGCGTAACTTCCGCTTCGGCAGCTTCTGCGGTGATTGCGAAGGAATTCACTGTTCCGGGCAGGTCACAAAGCGTCGTCTATACGCGTATCGAGGGTAAAACTAGTGCCTCTATACCCCCAGGTGAGACGGTTGCAAACTATTCGAAGGTAGGAGGCACCCTAGCAATCTTTCTGTCGGGCGCTATGCCGGAAAAACTCCAAAAAGAACTCCTCGGCCCGGATTCTGTCTTTAGCCCGACTACTCCTGCTTATGTGGTTGTAAGGGTGAGCTGGCCGGACGAGCAGATAGTAGAGACAACCGTCGGAGAGCTAAGCGAGACAATGAAGATGGTCGGTGCAACTAGGACCGTCTTAGTACTAGTAGGCGAGGCACTTGCTGGCCAGGGTGAAAAGAGAAGCCACCTATACAATCCGACATTCGCCCACCGTTACAGAAAACGTTCTAAGCCCGGAGACACCGCCGGACGGCCGACCGGAAGGAGCAAGAGGGTGGTCGATTAATGGAGCTAAATGCCCGGCCAGACGAGGAGGGCCTCGGCCCAAAACCCGCCGGCAAATTGAGAAGTGGTTGGACTACTGGAACTTGCGCCGCCGGAGCCGCAAAAGCCGATCTCATCCGGCAACTCACCGGCGTTGCTCCCAAGGTTGTGGAGGTAACACTCCCTTCTTCCACAAAGGTAGTCTTCGACGTCTCTCAAGACGAGTTAGGTAGGTGCTACGTCGTCAAGGATGCTGGTGATGATCCGGACTGTACTCATGGCGCACACATCACCGCTTGCGTTGAGGTCCTCGATTACCCAGGCGATATAACTATTTTGGGGGGTCCGGGGGTCGGTCTTGTTACAAAACCCGGGCTCGGACTTGAGGTCGGCTCCCCAGCCATTAACCCGGTACCTCAAAAGATGATAAGGCAGGCGATCGCTGAAGTGACCAACCAAGCGGTCAGCGTTACAATCACGGTTCCCGGCGGCGAAGAGATGGCCAAAAAAACCACTAATGCTCGCCTGGGAATCCTGGGGGGAATATCGATTCTCGGTACTACCGGCGTTGTCAAACCCTTCTCGACCTCGTCCTTTAGGGCATCCGTAGTCCAACAGATCGACGTAGCAGCGGCTCAGGGCTCTCGGGAGATAGTCTTCGTAACTGGATCGCGCTCGGAAGAATTCGCTCTAAGAAACTATCCAAGGCTGACTGAAACAGAAGTCGTCGAAGTCGGGGACTTCAGTGGAGTCGCCATCAAAAGAGCCAATAAAAATCGCCTTTTAACTGTTCATTGGATTGGAATGGTGGGAAAGGTTTCCAAGCTCGCCGAAGGTACGACAATGACCCATTTTCATCGATCGAACCTCGATACCTCCGTGCTAGAACGTGCCGCCAGGGAGACGGGGGCCGATAACAGGATTATCGAATCAGCACACCAAACAACCACTGCTAGACATTTTTATGAGGTCTGCGAGGCGATGGATGACATGAAACCACTTGGAGTTCTCACTCTCTGGGCCGCACAAACCCTTAGCGCGCAGCTCTCTTGCGACTCTACCATCGACGTGACCTTGGTTGATTTTGATGCAACCAAAGCCATCTCGACGTCTCCTACCCTCGCTGGTCAGATCGAAAACTGAATTGGATGGCTCTGCTTTGCAACAGAATCTAGATAGTACGGACGGACCGGGGATTTCGTTCATAGGTCTCCTATCCTCTGAAGAAAAGTGGATTCAGCCGACAGTGCTTGAAAAGATCCGCCAGGCAAAGTCAATTGTTGGTTCAAAGAATAGAATTGCAAGCCTGTCTTGGCTGGTTGGGCCGACCCAGACCACATTCGAATTTCCATCTCCAATGGCTGACATATTTGATCAGATGCAAAAGATGCCTAAGCCGATAGTAGTCCTAGCTTCGGGTGATCCCGGGTATTTCGGAATCGTTCGATTGGCTGCGCTTTCCCTCCCAAAGAACTCCTTCGAGGTAATTCCCAATGCCTCGTCCGTCGCCTGGGCATTTGCTCGCCTAGCTGTGAACTGGGAAGACGCTACTGTCATCTCCTTTCATGGCAGGAAGCATGGCTCCTCACTGGCCGAGCTAGAAAGTAGTTTAGTCAACCCATGGACTAGGAAGTTGGCCCTAATCTCCTCTCCAGAAGCCGACGCCAAAGCTTTGATCAACGCAATTCGAAGCACCAGTTCAGAGGAGTGGCAAACTCATATCTTCTCCAATATCTTGTCTGAGAAAGAAAGGCATTTTTCCTACTCGACCAAGCAAAGTATCCACGAACTTGACAACCTTCTGGCGGGAGAAGCTCTAGATTTCTCCGTAGTCGTCGCAATCAGAGATCCAGGAAATATCCCACAGACTCCAAGCGAACCGACAATAACTTCTCATCCGTCCGCCACGCTGACCAGGGGTCGATCATCCGCTTTTTCTCCGAGAACATTTATCACCAATGACAATCCTTATACCAAAGCTGAGGTCAGGGCGGTGATCCTCTCCAAACTCTGCATAGATCAGCTTCCACTTCACGCACGCCTAGTGGACCTAGGAGCCGGAGTCGGGACCGTTGGGGTGTCGGCGCTAGCTCTTAGGCCCGACCTGAAGGTCACCTTCGTCGAGAGAAACGCAGAGAGACTTGAACTTGTCAAGAAAAATCTTGAATCCTTTGGCTTTGTAGGAACCCTAATTCACGGCGAAAACAGCGAATTTCCGGAGATCATTTCGAATTCCGAATCGGTCTTCCTCGGCGGCGGGTTCTCTGACTTCGAGTTGGTCGAGTCCCTTGTCCGACCAACTTCCAGTTTTGTGGTAGCGTCCGCATCGTTAGAACATGCTAACCGAGCTGGATCTCGCCTTGGAAACCTCTGTCAGGTAGCGATATCTCGCTCCGCAAGCCTGGTTGACGGGACACTTCGTTTAGTCTCCGATAACCCGGTCTTTATCTCCTGGAGAGAAGTAAACCAAGATGACATCTGAGAACAGCATCGAGACGCCAAAGTTGATTTGCCTTTATCTATCCGAAAAAGGACGATTATTGGCCAATAGGATCTCTCCGGTAACGGCAGCGCTAAGCGACGTGGAGATGGCGGACATTTTCACCAGCTACGACCAAATTGTCTTTGTGACAACTGCGGCTATCGCGGTGAGGTCGATTGCTCCTCATATTAGAACCAAGAGCGCAGACCCGTCGGTGGTATGTGTAGACGAAGAGGGCTCCTACGCCATCCCGCTCTTGGGCGGCCACCGGGGAGCAAACACGCTAGCCAGAACGATTGCGGCGACGATCGGCAGCCAGGCGATCATCACGAACCCATCGGATCGAAGTAACACCTACACTTTGAACAGCTTCGTCGGCTTTCATGCAGTTGGAGATGTCGCTCACATTCAGGCGCAACTGAATTCAGGAGTCACTCCTAGGATAACCAAAAAGCTAGACTGGCCGCTTCCCGCAGTACTAAGCGAATCGCTAACCTCCGAAGCTGGCCCAGAAATCGTACTTTCTATCGCCGAACCCGATCTAGGGCACCTCAAGGATCGTGGGATCGTCCAGCTAATTCCAGAGGCATTAGTTGTCGGTGTGGGGTGTTCCAGCGATGCGACCACAGAGGAGGTCTCGTCGGCGATTACCCTAACGATGAGCGAAGCAAATCTGGCCATCGAGGCCATCGCCAACTTCGCGACAATTGATATTCGCAAAGATCATCCAGCAATAACCGCGCTAAATCGCCCGACCGAATTCTTCATAAGTGCTCAATTGGCCCAAGTTGATGTCCCCAATCCCAGTAGTACGGTACGCGATTCGGTTGGAAGCGCCTCTGTCGCCGAGGCCGCGGCAATTTTGTCATCAGGGTCAGCTGGGAGCTTGATTGCTCCAAAGAGAAAATTCCGGGCGGTAACGGTGGCAGTTGCCCAGAAAGCTGCCAGGCTGGGTCGACTGTTCGTGGTTGGCCTGGGCCCGGGCAATCCGGACCTTAGAACTTTTCAAGCCGCCAAGATTATCAGTCACGCCGAAGTCGTAACGGGATTCGGTCCATATGTTGACCTATGCAATGACCTCTTGAGTCCAAACCAGAAGATCAGAAGATTTCCTATTGGCGAAGAGACAGAGCGGGTCGACTTTGCCATTCATTCTGCCCTGTCAGGCGATGAAGTCGCATTAGTCTGCTCCGGCGACCCAGGCGTTTTCGCCATGGCCAGCCTCGCCTTCGAGAGAGCGGACCTCATCGGATTCGACCCGAACCTCATCTCGGTGATACCGGGAGTAACCGCTGCCCTCGCTTCTTCTGCAGTCGCAGGAGCGATTCTTGGTCACGACCATGTCTACATTTCGCTATCCGATTTAATGACTCCATGGCCCGTAATAGAAAAAAGAGTGAGCGCCGCCGCCGAAGCCGACCTCGTCACGGCATTTTACAATCCAAAATCGAGGCGGAGGGTCTCGCAGCTCAAGAAGGCGATCGGCATCCTCGGTCAATTTAGGCCACCATCCACACCGGTTGTGATAGCTAAAGCGGTGGGAAGGGACCACCAATCGGTAGAGATTGTCCAGCTCCAAGACTTCCATGGAGATCAGGTGGACATGGAAACGCTGGTCATAGTCGGTTCCACGACTTCGACCTTCTCTGGGATCAGGGCGTATACCCCGCGCGGATACGGCGACAAGCAGTGAGTGCAAAGAACTCGAAGCAGTCATGACTACGACAGTCCGAGGATGGAATCAGTCCTCGCCTCGCTTTGAAGTCGTAATAGACGACTCCTGCACTGCGTGCGGTCTATGCGTGATCACCTGCCCAACAAGGGCACTCAGGCCAGCGCCATATCGGCCCGCATTCTCGGCCAGGGAATGCACTGGCTGCCTTGACTGCGTAGAGATATGTCCACGCGCCTCCATAAGTATCAATTGAAACCTAGAAAGCAATAGTCATGCCACATCCAATCGAGGAGCAGTCATATCGAATTCTCAGCACTCGACTCGACTTTGAATCGTTCGACGATGAGAGTGCCGAGATCATCGCCCGAGTGGTCCATTCCACGGCAGACTTGGACTTCGCAAGAACAATGACCGTCACATCCGACTTTGTGGTGTCTGCTCTAAATCTGCTCGGGAGGGAAAGACCTATAGTATGCGACGTTTCGATGACAAAATATGGCGTCAATTCCAAAAAGTCGATCTCGGCAATCGCCGAGCAGTTTGAACTTATGGCCAACAAGACCCGAAGCTACTCTTCGATGTTCAGAGCAGTAGTCAACTTTTCACCCGCCATATTTGTGGTTGGTTGCTCACCGACTTCCCTTGAGGCTTTGCTTGACTGCGAGCAAATGCTCAATGGTTCAGTAATTATTGGGATGCCAGTCGGATTCGTCGGAGCTGCGGAATCAAAATTGCGCCTACATAATTCGAACTTTGAATTTGTCACTAATAGTGGCGAAAGAGGCGGCTCCGCCGCAGCAGCGGCTGCGATGAATGCAGTAATCAGGATCTCGGCGGGTCAGCGGTACATCAAAGGCGGTCGAATTGTGGAGCCGTATCAAACTGCGAAAGGGGTTTCCAATGACCTGGAAGGCTAATCTAACTTCAGCTATCCAACATGCAGAGAATCCAGACCAAACTAGCTTAATTCCGGACACGGTGGACGCTATCTTCGTTATGGGGCACGGCACTAAGTCCGAGGAGGGCAGGAGCCAGTTCCTCAAAGCGGTTGAGTGCCTTCGGGCTTCGATCAAGCAGCCTGTTTTTGCAGGTTTCATCGAACTGTGCGAGCCGAATATGTACCGGGCAATGGATGACCTACTGGCAACTAATCCCGCATCCATAGTGGTTGCTCCACTTATTCTCCTCCCAGCGGGCCACCTCAAAGACGACGGCGCCGAGCTGGTCAACTACGCACGCACAAAGTCGGCTCAAGTAGACGTAGCCTACTCCAAAGATCTTGGAGCACATCGTGCAATTCTTGACACGATAGGCGACCGGATCAAAGAGGCGAGCAGTAATCCAGATACCTCCGTCCTGCTTGTCGGGAGGGGTTCATCTGATCCGGATGCCAACTCCGAGCTTTTCAAGATCGCACGCTTGACCAAAGAGTTCGGACGTTTTGCCGAGGTAGAAGCAAGTTTCATTTCACTCGCCCTTCCCTCCGTAAGAGACGGATTGGATCGTCTGTACGCTCTGGGAAGTCGTTCCATTGTCGTCCAGCCCTACTTCCTCTACCGCGGGGCTCTATTAGATCGGATCTATTTTCAAGCGAATGAATGGGCTGCTCATCATCCCGATTGTGCCATCTCTTTAGGCAAAGAGATCGGGATCGACGAAAGCGTTACCCAGGTGCTCATTGAGAGAATTGCCCAGGCTTCTCAAGTCCCCATACTCATGAGCTGCGATATCTGCATATATCGCCATCCATTTATTGGTACGAGCAAGAACTAGATCGGTCAGAGATATTCCACCGGATCATCTTTAGTGCACTATTCCTCTTTCGGTACAAAAGTGGATCTTGGGCAAATGTTGATTCCGCCGTGCCAAGACTAAGAAACGGGGATATCATTAGCGTGGTTTAGGCCGAGTTTTTTGGGGGAAAAATGGCGATAATGGACACTCAGCTAAATACCTGGCTCATGCTAGATCACGCTAAGAAGCACTTTGGAGACGTTGAAATCATCACCCAAGTCTCTCCCACGTTTACCCATCGGTATACCTACAAAGATATGGTCGAGCGCACCTTTAAGCTCATGAATGCAATCGAAAAAATGGGTCTTGCGCCTGGGTCTAGAATTGCGACCATGGCTTGGAATGGCTATTACCACCTCGAGTGTTACTTCGCTATACCAAGTTTAAAATACGTCCTTCACACACTGAACTCGAGACTTTCGCCCGCTGATCTCGTTTTTATCATCAACGATGCCAAAGACGAGGTCATTATTGCTGCCCCAGACTTATTACCTCTCCTAGAAGCGATACAAGAAGACATACCTACAGTAAAAAGGTTCGTCGTTCTCGGTGACAAGCTTCCTGAAACCACCCTTAGGTCCGCCATGGCTTACGAAGATTTAATTGCTTCTGAAGAGGGCACTCATCCGGTTGTAGACGTCCCAGAAGACACTCCATCGAGTTTGTGTTACACATCTGGAACCACTGGAAGACCCAAGGGTGCTCTTTATACCCATCGATCTACTTATCTCCACGCCCTCGGCGTAGCGCTACCCAGCGGAATGGGCATTTCGCCTAGTGATGCGGTTCTGCCAATTGTCCCAATGTTTCACGCAAACGCGTGGGGTTGCGTTCATGCCTCTGTAATTGTTGGAGCAAAGATTGCTTTCGCCGCAACTCCACTTGACCCCGCAAGCCTTGTGGACTTCTTGAGCGACGAAGGCGTCACTTTAGCAGCTGGCGTACCCACGGTTTGGATCCAGTTGGCAGAGGAACTCTCTCGCCGCAAGGTAAAGCTGCCCAGACTAAGGGAGATCGTCTCAGGTGGGTCCCAACCCCCCAGGCCTCTCATCGAACGTTACAGAGACGAATTCGGAATTCCGATCACCCAGGCCTGGGGAATGACCGAAACCTCCCCATTGGCGTCCATGGCCCGTCCAAAGCATTCGCTGCTCGGGCTTGGCGATAGCGAGAGGCTCAACAGGGTTGAAACGATGGCTGGCTTGCCTGTCCCGGGTATCTCGGTCTCCATTCGCGACGCAAATGGAGAGGAGACTCCCTGGGACTCGAAGACGATGGGTCAGCTCTACGTAAAAGGAGCTTGGGTCATCGACAGCTATCTCTCCGGGCGCAGTCCAGAATCTTTTACTTCAGATGGGTGGTTCGCCACCGGAGACGTAGCGATTGGTACGCCGGACGGCTATTTTAGCATCGCCGACCGCACCAAAGACATGATCAAGTCCGGCGGAGAGTGGATCTCATCAGTCGAGATGGAGGGTGCTATCATGGGCATGCCGAACGTCCTAGAGGCTTGTGTAATCGCAGTTTCTGACCCGAAATGGCAAGAGAGGCCATTAGCAGCGGTCGTCCCTCGGGAGGGGATGACTGTCACGCTTGAAGAGGTTCATTCTCATCTCACCAAGGTCGGTTTCGCTAAATGGCAGCTTCCGGACAGGCTCGAGATCATCGATATGGTTCCGAGGACGTCTGTTGGAAAGTTTGACAAGAAGGTATTACGGTCTAAGTTTGGCGATTGATTCGCAATTTAGAATGCTCCTTTATGGATAAAGAACATTCAGGTAGGCTTTTTCACTTCGAACACCGCGTACTGCTAGCCGACACAGATCCAAGCGGGAGAATGCGCTTGGATGCGGTGTCAAGAGTACTGCAGGACGCAGCCACGTTGGATGTCGAAAACACCAGTTTGACAAAGAAGGGGCCCTGGGTCTTAAGGTGGATGGAGTTAGTTGCACGCGGCATACCTTGCTATCTAGAGCAGCTGGAAGTCAAAACCTACTGCTCAGGCTTAGGCAGAGCCTGGGCGGAGCGGTCGACGGTTATAGATTCTCAATCCTCTTCGATCACCGCAGTTGCCAATTGGGTATTACTTGACGATCTTGGGCGCTCCCCAATTCGTCTGTCCGAAGAGTTCCTATCCGTCTATGGAGAGTCAGCTAATGGTAAAACTTCCAGCCCGAGACTTCATCTCGGCCAACGCTTCTCAGTCACCGAGCTTACCGAGAGGTTAGTAGTCCCGCTTCGCTATGCAGATCTAGACATAATGGGCCACATGAATAATGCCATTCATCTCGCACTAGTCGAAGAGGCGCTGTTCCAGCTAGGTATCAAGCTCTTGGACGATTTTAAATATAGGATTGAGTTCCTCTCCGAAATTGAGCCAAAAATACCGGTAACTATTGGAGTTAGAAATTCACAGAGCACTACCATGCTGGCACTTTTTCAAAATGATGACATAAAATCGATCATAGAGTTAGCTAAAGTGGTCTAGCAGGACTTCCCTTCGGGCAACTTCGACGTCTGCGAGCCTGGGTCCATCCCCCACTCCGGGAACTTCAAGGATGACATTCGTATCTGAAAATACACCCTGGCTCATTAGGTTTCTTAGCGCTAACAATCCAATGAACCCCTCGCCAAGATTGGCGTGTCTGTCGGTCCCTTTTCCAAGAGGGACTTTGGAGTCGTTAAGGTGGACGACTTCAGGCCTCCCGACATATTGAAGAATCCTTTCGGCTAAATCCTCTGCAAGGCTTTGAGTCGAAAAGTCGTAGCCAGCAGCAAAGAGGTGCTGCGAATCAATGCATAGGCCAATGTCTGCCTTTTTGCCGACAGACTGCACCAGCCAAGCCAGCTCTTCTAAAGTTGAACCTATGGTTCCGCCTGATCCAGCTGTATTCTCCAACAAAAGCTTCGTATCGTTAGCGCC
>JABEUM010000014.1 GCA_013044475.1 Acidimicrobiaceae bacterium
GAGGCCTCCGAAGACAACTAAACCAATTGCTAGTGTAAGTACGGGTCTGGCGATGATTCTCCCGGCAATGCGTCCCCAAAGCCCATCTCTGCTCGAGACGACCTTGGTGCGTGAAGGCCAAAATGCCGCCCGCCCGAAAATTGCTAATAGTGCTGGCAAAAGGGTGAGGCCAGCTAGCAGCATCATGGTGATAGCGATTGCGAGCGGATAGCCTAAACCCGAGTAGAAGCCGAACGAGGCTGTCGTAAGAGAAAGCAGCGCAGCGATGACGGTCAAGCCTGAAAAAGTGATCGACTCGCCAACCTTGGTTAGTGCGCTAGCGACGGCTTCCTTGGAGTCGAGTCCCCTCCTCAGCTCCTCCCTTACTCGGAACACTAGGAATAAGCCGTAGTCGGTTCCGGCCCCAAGTACAAGGATGATTAGCAGGATCTGCGCCACGAATGAGACTTGGAATCCGATAAGCTTCGATGCCCAGGCGACGACTGGTCCTGCGGCAATAGAGACGATGAGTGCTGGTATGAGGGTCAAAAATGGGGCCAAGATAGATCTAAAGACCGAGAACAAAATCAGCAATATCACTATCACCGAAAAGAGCTGCGAGTTAGAAGCGGTCGAATTGTTTGAACTGTTTTGGTCGACTGCAGTGGCTAGCTGTCCTGCTAAGTGGACTTGCAGCCCGGGGGCCAAGGTGGCCGAGGATATCTTGGCCCGAAGGTTCTTCACTAATGACGTAACTTTTGTCTGATCGAATTGGGACGTGGTAGAGAGTATCTCACTCTGTGCCGCCTCGCCATCTTTGGAGATCGAAAGAACCCGTGCCTTTATCACGCTCGGAACGCTAAGGAACGATTTGTCTAGGTTCTCTATTGCCAGCTGATCCTGGGCAGTAAGTGGCGACCCATTTCTATAAGCGACCACGACGACTAATGAGTCATTTATGTTTTGAAACTTGTTGGCGAGCTTGGCTGCCTGAATCGAAGGGGCATTTTTTGGGAGAAAGGTCGAATTGTTAGTCTTCACAACGCTTGACAGGGGAGTACCAAAGGCCACGAGTAGATAAACCGCCACTAACCAAGCAGCAATGACGAGGTACCTGAATTTGACGGAGAACTTCCCGATCCATGAAAAAACCCTAGTCAATCTTTCTTTCCTTCAGTAAAGAGCGGTGTGCTGTCGTCCCCGCGAGCATCTAATCCGTATATGTCGATCAAAATTGGTCGTATTTCCGTAGCCGACCAAAGTGAATGCGGTTGTTTGGGTCTAGGCCATATTGGCTAAACGGCCACCTCACCGCTAGGTTCATCCCTGAATTCTGGTTGTTGCTTTACCTTCTGCTCAAGCTCGACTAAAAGTTCAAGAAGCAGATCGGATTTTTCTTCGCCCATCTCCCCGAGTGCTCTGCGCATCGGCATTACCTTTTCGGCGTTGATCTCGCTGGCAATTTTTAAATATGGTTCTGCGATCGAAACGATAGTGCGTCGATGGTCCTCAGGATCCTCTTTCCGTTCGACGATACCGATATTTGCCAATTGCGTCACCGAAAGTGATGCAGTCGCTAAGTTGACCCCTAGTCGGTTAGCGATATCTGATACGGACATCTCTCTTGCGTTCACGAGGTGTATCAGAATCTCAATGTGCCTCGGAGCGACACGGGTACCACTCGGTAGTTTGGGACCGCCGCCGGGGGTTGGTTTGAGTCTCCTCGCTAAGTTATGGAGCAAGAGGATCAGCGAGTTAGTCCTGTCAACTTGAACTTGAGAAGCAGCCTCGCTAGCGATAGGTACGCACCTCCTTGGGGCACTAGTCCAGAATAGCAACTGTTAACCATGAACAACTAAGATTTGCTTTAGAAAATTCCGCCTCGGTAGCAGACAAAAGTGCCAAAGTGTTTCGAGGTCGATAAGCCATGCTGCACTTGTGGTTCTGTGTTGACGACGTTCACGGTCCGAGACGCCAACCAGATCAGTCTGGATAGCTCACGATCAAGGTGCACATGTCGAAGTCGAGATTTACATCGCTGAATCCAGCCTTCGTCGCAACGGCCAAAGAGGCTTCGTTTTTCTGTTCCACCCTCAGGAAGAGTTGAGAGTTCGGGAATTCCTTGCGTAGCTTTGCGGTGAGTACACGAAGGGCGTCAGTGGCCACTCCTCCGTTGCGACGCGACGGCACTACTGAGTAGCCGAGCTCGATCCCTATGTTACTACCGCGTTCCCAATAGCCGATTCCGCCAATTACCTGTTGCACGTGTTGGTCGAATATTTGGTAATGGCTCAGACATGGCCACTGAGAATCTTTGCGGCCTATTAGATAGTTTGCTATCTCGGCATCGCCATCTTGGGGGTAGTCGGGTGCCCAGTCGGTCAATCGTTCTCCCTGCGCGACCGCTAGGGCCTGATCGAGTGTAAGGGGTTTCAGACTGAGAAGATAAGAGACTTCAATCAAGACGGATGACTTCAGACATATAAGGGCCAAGCGGGGTAGTTATTGCCCAACCAGGCGGTCTTTCAAGGTATAGCATCGATTGCATATGAACTTAAAAGAGCTTACGTCTTCCTGTGCCGCATATCGGACCTTTACTGATCGCACTGTCTCTGATGACGAGTTGTATCGGATGCTAGATGTGGCTCGGTTTGCACCTTCTGGTGGAAATAGACAGGGGTGGCGGGTTGTAGTCGTCAAGGATCAAATTATTCGGGAGAAGATTCGCGACCTATACGTCGTTTCTTGGAGAGAGTATATGGCTCACGTGGAGGCGGGTCTAGTCCCATTTGCACCAGTTACGGATCGAAATTGGCGTGGTCCTGCGGTAGATATAAGTACAGCGAGGTCTATCGAGCATCCATTCGCATTCGCTGACGATTTGGATCGTGCTCCGGTCCTCCTCGCCGTCTTCGTGGAGCTCGATATGCTTGCGGTCCTAGATAACGGACTCGGACGGCAGAGCATTGTCGGTGGCGCTTCCATTTACCCCTTCTGTTACAGCATTTTGCTGGCCGCGGTAGAGATGGGATTAGGGGGAGTTATGACCACCGCCCTGTGCCGAGAAGAGCCTGCTGTCATGTCCTTGCTCGGAGTTGATCCTGCTTTTGCCCTGGCGGCGCTGGTGGTCATAGGTGAGCCGGCAAAAAAGATATCCAAGCTCACTCGGAAATCGGTGGCGGATTTTTCAAGGGTCGATGGTTTCGATGGAGAGCGCTTTGGCGAATCCCTATCCACCTAGGGTGGCGAGGAAGACTCCATAAAAGACGATTAGAAAGATTCCTTCCAGTCGACTTAGTCGCCTTCCGGTGAGCAGAAAGACCCAAAGTAGGCATACTGATACTGCCATCACAGCAGCGGAAGCGAGTTCAATTCGGGGAGTTGCAAGCGGACGGATAGACAGTGTCAGCCCGGCGGCCAAGGTGCAAGTCAGGTATGATGCTCCCAAAACGTTTCCGACTACCAATGCAGCAGCGCCTTTCCTTGCGGCCTGTATCGCAGTAGCAATTTCAGGGAGGGAAGCGCCGAGGGCCAGGATTACTCCTCCTACGAAGCCACCAGATATGCCCATGCGGCTAGCCAGCGCTAGTGCCCCCTTCAGAAAACCTTCCGCGGCCACAAGGGTCAATACCAGCGCGACTAGTCCGACCACTAGTTCCTTGCTCGGAGATGGCCCCTTTTTGTCGCTCGGGAGTTCATCTGGAATTATGATCTCTGGCTTAGCGTGCTGAGCGGCATGGATTCTATGCTCCTCGGCACCCTTTAATACAAAGATGGTAAATACCGCGAACATTACAATGAGCAGCGGTCCGAAGAAACGTTGACCGCCTAGAGCTACCACGAGTAAGAGGGCTAATGCTCCGGTGACCGCTGCGGCACCCTCCCTTTTTATGGTAGCAAGAGGAATCAACGGAGTAGCGGCGAGGGCTGATATGGCAGAAACGATGGTTACGTTGATAGTGGTCGATCCGACGACTTGGGATAGTGCAATATCGGGGTGTCCGGAGAAGGATGCCAGAACCGAAGTCGCGAGTTCAGGGAGTGAGGAAGCGAAACCCACAATGACCACGCCCGCAAGCAGATCCGACAGGCCGATCTTGCGAGAGATGCTCCTTGAAGACGTGACGAATTTCTCCGATGCGATTGCCAAGACTGCGATCGAAATCGCCATTAATCCAAGGTCATAGATCAACTATCCAACCCCTTAGCGGTCTGGCCGTGCCAGCGTCTTGGGGTTAGCACAATGATGACCCTTTCCGTCGCTTCCCTGGGTGTCCTGTTATATCGGAGGCTGAAGAGCCCTTCTGCAATACTGCGTGTTTGGGCGCTTGAATCTATAGTCGCCCAAGCGGAGATCGATGTGTACGACGATCCGCTTGCAAACAGAAGTGAAGCTACACCATGGGCTTTGATGTTGCTAACCTTGCGGGAAGTTGGACTTGAAAGTACATAGAATTGGGCAAAGTTCTCGGTTGGCACAAAGTTCACTAGTACGCTGTGCACGCCAAATTCGCTAGATATCACGGATAGCGTTGCGTGGCGGGAACTGGTTATGAGATTTTTGGCATCCTCGGAGAAGTTGGCTGGTGTCACTTATGCGATACTAGCCATGGCTTCGTCGCTGATCTACTGCGGATCATAATGGTGAGTTGGCGTGTTTAGAGGGCCGAAGGAATTCACGCTTGGACATTAGTAGATCGAGTTGTCGAGATAGAATTGGCCTGGTCATTTGCGGATCAATGACCTCATCCACAAAGCCCCTTTCTGCCGCAATCCATGGCGTGAGGTAGGTGGCCTCATATTCGCGCTGCAGATTGAGCTGCTCTTCGGTCGAGACCCGGCGATAGAGAATCTGCACGGCGCCGAGCGATCCCATTACTGCTATCTCCGCACTAGGCCAGGCCAGGGTGAGGTCATTACCCATACCTTTTGAATCCATGACGATGTATGCTCCGCCGTAAGCCTTTCTGGTTATAAGGCAGATTCTTGGAGTTGTGCACGAGGCATACGCGAAGGCGAGTTCGGCTCCGTGTCTTATCATCCCCCTCCACTCGACGTCTTTACCGGGCAGAAATCCCGGCGTGTCTACGATGGTAAGTAGCGGAATGTTGAAGGCGTCGCAGAACCTTACAAATCTTGCCCCTTTCTGAGCTGAAGGTATGTCCAAGGTACCGGCCATTATCATCGGTTGATTCGCTAGAACCCCGATCACTCTTCCATCGATCCGCCCTAGCCCTGTCACTAAGTGGGGTGCCCAGAAGTTCCGAAGCTCATAGAACTCGTTTTGATCGAGGATTTCTTTTATGATCGATCTGACATCGTACGATCCGGTGGATGACGCTGGTATCGCCTCAAGTAGGCGCAAAGATGTTCGCTCTGGATCGTCATCTGGGACGGATCGGTGAGGCAGTTCGTCAGTGGAGTCAGGAAGGTAGTCGAGCATCGATTCAATTGCCAGAATTGCGTCTTGCGTAGAGTCGACCTGTTCGTAAATTACCCCGTTCTTCACTGCGTGTATCGAGGCACCGCCGAGCTCCCTTGAGGAGACGGGTACTGCTGTAAAGCTTTCGACCATGGTCGGTCCAGATAGGTAGGCAACCGAGTCCGAGGTGGCCACCACGTAGTCTGCGAGACCCAAAAGGAGGGCGGGACCCGAAACCGCAGGACCGACAAGGGCGGCAAGAATAGGTACAATCCCGGAGCAGTCAGATACCGCTTTGGCCGCTTGCCCCCAGCCAGCTAAGGCCGCGATGCCATCATCGATGGCGGCTCCCGAAGTTGAAAGGACCATAACTAGTGGCTTCTTTATGGAAAGAGCCCATCTGGCGGCCAGTGCGATCCTCTTCCCGTCATCTTCGGTCAGAGCGCCCCTCTTCGAAGTCGGTTTTGATTCGACCCATACTACTTCACGACCATCGATCTTTCGGATCGAAAGATCGGTCGAACCAGGTACCTTATTCGAGATAGCTACGAGTCTTCTGGCTTCTTGGTCGGTTGATTGTCTCTGCCTTCTTAACATCTGCTAACCACCTATCAGCGGTGAGAAGTGGCTCGTAGATGAGCTTCTTTGATCTGCCAAAGCTATCGCCGCCCGTCTGCCCGAAAATAGGGCCCCATTGATTGATGGAGTATCGGTGTAATCACCACAAATGAAAATTCCGTCTGCTATCTCGGGGTTACCGTTGGGGATAACGGCTCTTCCAAATTGCTTTGGAAGAGCATCGGGTATGACGCCAGCCGCCAATTCTCGCCACTCGGCTACTTCTGGTCCAAAAAGAGAGGCGAGTTCGCGGTAGGTCTCTTCTACGGGGAGTTGCCGTCCGTTGTCTCCTGTAGTCAAGGTTGAAACTGATACTAGATGAACGTCGCTACCCTTGGAAGACTTTGGGAGATAGCTCTGCGCTACGTCGCTGATCGTCGCGATCGTCAGAATCGGGCCTAATTTGCGACTCGGAGTGAATACTGCTGGATGCTCTAATGGCCTGCGCTCTGAGAGGAAGTAAAAGTAACCGACGGACTTCGAAAGCTGACCAGTGAGACCTAACCGCAAGAGATCATTTGCGGTAGAAAGCTCCGTAGCTAGCACGACCTCCGAGGCAGGAACCGCGCTTCCGTCGTCTAGCTTGACGATCTTCTTAGAGATGGAAGAGACACGCTGGCCTAACCTCACTTCTCCCTTAATCTGTTTAGCTAGCTGGTCGGGGATCATTTGCATTCCAGAAAGAGGGATAGAAGTAGGTCCCGAATAGAGGCGTTCAAGGAGGAATTTGGTCATTGAAGCGGGAGTCTCCAGCTCGTCTTCGATAAAAACTCCGCTCAAAAAGGGCTCGATGACGGTTTTGAATAGTGACGAATTTGCACCGATATCTGCTAAGAACTCTTTTGTCGGTTTATTTAGGGCAAGACGCCTTCTGGCCCTTGTTGAGAGGGCTGGGATTAGCTTCAAAAAACAGATGATGTCTGAGGCGCCTACCAGTTTTGTGGCGAGCAGTTCCGCAACGGCTCCGGGGTATTGCCGGGGATCGGACAGTAGGAATCTAGTTTGTTTGTCGCTCTCGCCTTGAACATAGATTCCCCGGTAAAAACGCGTGAGCTCCAATGAGACTGAGTCGAGAATCCGCCTACCTTCTGGATACGACTCTTGATAGCTTTGGAATCCAATGTCGATAGTGAAGTTGTCGATTTTTTCGCTTCCGACTCGACCTCCGAGCCGATTGGTCGACTCAAGGAGGACATACTCGATCTTAAGCTTGTCCAGTTGGTTCGCACATGCAAGTCCAGCTAGTCCACCACCAACTATGACCACCGGTGCATCTCTGTCCAGTTGTGCGCTCAAACTCAACCCTTTTGATATGAAACCCCACGATCGGGATTCTCCGTCAAGGCTAACGCTGTTAGTAACTTGCCCCATAAGCTTCTATGCGATTAGCCGAGCGAAAAATCTCATTGCTTAGGCTAACGCCATAAGGGGACTAGCGGTGTCTTTTTCAAGTTATCGATCGACTAGGACGACAAAGCGCTGGTTTGGTATTGCTTTACTGGCGGTGACATTCGGTTTAGCGGTGTATTTCCTCCGGTCTAAGGTTGTCGAATTAAAAGGCTTAGAGCACTACTTCGCGACCCTGGATGTTTCGTATATAGCTTTCGCTATAGCTCTGGAGCTGCTTTCACTTATGGCCTACGCCTCGGTCTCCTACTACCTCATACGAGGAATGCAGAGGAGGCTCCCATACTTCAAGCTTGTATTAGCCTCGTCAGCCTCGACAGCGTTGGGCAATTCGGTACCTTTCGGTGCTGCCGCTTCCACCTACTATTTTTACCACAGGCTCCGTCGGCTGGCATTGGATCCTTCAAGGTCTGCATTGGTTCTTGCTGGATTGAATATTCTGACGATCTTGGCCCTGGTCGTGCTCTCCGTGGTCGGAGCACTCGGTGACCAAAGCCAGATAGAAGGTCTCGTTTCTCCTATCGATATCGCTTTCCTGGCTGCGATCGTTGCTTTGTTACTGTTTGTCGTGCTGAAATCTGAACTAGTCGTATCCCGCTTCGCATATTGGATTAACTATTTGAGATCGATACGCAAGGGTCGGGAGGATGCAGTTCGGATCGCCAATGAGGCGAAGGTCAGAACCTCCTTGATCAAAGTTGGCAGGACTGAGACCCTCTTTAGCTTTGCGGCCGCCATTTTGAATTGGTTGTTTGATCTGGCTGTTCTTTTTTTGATGTTGCATAGCACTCACTCTCGGATTTCACTTCTGGGTGTTTTGCTGGCTTATTCGGTAGGCGCCCTCGCTGCAAACCTTCCTTTGACTCCGGGGGGATTGGGGGTAGTCGAGGGCTCGATGGCTGTTGCCCTGGTGGCATTCGGCGGCCATGAAGTTCCGTCGATTGCCGCGGTGGTGCTATATCGGCTCTTCAGCTACTGGCTACTGTTGCCGCTTGGTGCCGTTTCGCACGGAGTTATTAAGTATTTAGAGGCCAGACAGGATGAAAAGGAAGATGAGTGGGTGAGTCATGATGGGATCTGATTCTTGTTCTGCAAAGCGCTCATTATCTAGAATTTGTGCGGGCTTCGCCATTTCCTGGCTAGCGATTTTTGGAGCTTTGTTATCTGGATGTGGGGGCTCCAACTCCGTTGCGGGGACGTCGGCGTCGAACTGTCTAGCTTCGCTGTCTAGTGCGATTGCGACCCAGCCACGCGATTCGGCGTTTCTGGGAATGCGGGAAATATCCAAGGCTGCCACAAAGAAAATTGCTCGACTGGAGCGCTACGACGCATCTGCCCCCTTGTGCGTCATCGGTTTCAGGTTAGAGAATGGCTCTAAAAAGAGTGAGCTATTGGAGATATATTCGCTGGCCACATCTAAAAGGTTGGGGACTTTTTATAATTATCGGTCCAGCTTTGATCTTGCGCATCCTTTCTAGGGGATGAGGGACCGGTTGAGATCATCGAGTCAATCTCCCATCTGAGCCGTGTTTACGGAATGTAGTGACATCCTCTTCGTCCTAAAGAACGGAGCTTCGTAAAAGAGGCATGGCCTCTAACCGGCCAATTCCGGTGCTTGACCCTTCACCGGTCCGCTGCGTTCTGCCTGGTTAGACTTTGCGGGGCCCCTCAGGATGCTCGTACATCAGGGTTGCTATCAATGATTACGACTAGGGAATTAGCATTGGTTGCCTTGTCAGAAAGACGCTTGTGGAACGTATTCCAACTTTGGGTGAGCATCGATCTGTTCAGACCAGCCCTCTGGCGAACATTCTTTCAGGGACTCTCATTCGTGCACTTGGCAGAGTGGGTCACACAGGCCTCAGTCCTATATAGCAATCAGGGCAAAATCTTTTCGATCCGATCCCTATGCTCGTCTGACTTCTTTATTCGAGAACTTGGCAACGGATAGTTTTGTTCTCCTGCCACCGTTAGAGCCCTTAGCTTGTCTTGATCGCTTTCGCCGGAGTCGTCTCTTGGGTTTATAGTACGCCAGAATGATCTTGAGTAACTCTCGCTGAAGATGCAATCTCTGTATCGTGCCACTTACGGGTGATTGCGAAGCTTGACCGATTCGCGATTGGGGACAAGAGCTTGCCCCCATATCCGATTGGTTCTATTTGTCGACAGATCGCTGATATATCACCCTCATGTGACCAGCTGTGCGCCAGGTTGGTCAAGTGATCCGGTCTCTTTCACCAGTTCTAAAACGCACGACCCAGGTCACGCAATGCTTGTGTTTGGATCGCAGCGGAAAGGTAACTCAGCCAAGTTTCTTTAGAAGCCTCTGTCAGTTCCCGTGCATGGGAGTTATGGCCGATCGCCCGGTTGCGACTTCGAAACCAGATTTTGCGCTGTTCGAGTCCAAGGTTTCATAGACAGGAATTTCCCGTTCTCGATAGATATAGGTGCCCACGCAAACACGCAGTTTTATTGTGGTTCGATGGTGTGGCACGCCAGCTAGCGCCTAATGATTTCAGCCCTAAAGGACGGAGCCACCTGGCACTACTTGATAACGAGGTGCCAAGCGCCATTGAAGCACCAATGACCAGCAGCCATTCCCTCAATGGCTGCTGGGTGGAGCGAGCTGAAATTCCAGTCCACAAGTATCGGAATCGGTCAATCTACCTGCCTTTTTGCCGTCCTATTCCTTGCTCGGTCGCTCTGCACCAAGGAGGTCTTTCGAATCCTCACCGATAGCGGCGTGACCTCCAAGCATTCATCTTCAGCTATAAATTCCAGCGCAGCTTCCAAGGTGAGCTTCTTGGGTGGCGAGAGCCTAACGAGCTCTTCGGAGGTGGATGACCTGATGTTGTTTAGCTTCTTTTCCTTGGTCGGATTGACATCCATGTCTTCCGTCCTCGAATTCTCGCCGATGACCATACCCTCGTAGACGTCTTCACCTGGAGCAATAAACAACTGACCCCTATCCTGCAGGTTGATCAGTGCATAGCCCGTTGATACGCCAATGCGATCGGCAACTAAGGAACCAGATGCCCTTGCCTTAATATCCCCAGCATGCTCCGAATACCCATCAAACGCATGGTGGATAATTGCGGTACCTTTTGTTTGGGACAAGACATCGCTTCTCAATCCGAGTAGACCCCTCGATGGGATTCTAAATATTGCCCTGGTCCAGCCAAAACCGTTGGCATTAATGGAGACTAGGGCCGCCTTTCTCGGTGACACGCACTGCGTCAAGGAGCCGAAATGTTCTTCGGGGATGTCTACTTCTAGTCGCTCGTAGGGCTCGCACAACTTATCGTTAATGACTCTTGTGATTGCTTGCGGTTTGCCGATTGTGAGCTCGAAACCTTCACGCCTCATCGTCTCTATCAGCACAGCGAGGGCGAGTTCGCCTCTACCCTGTACTTCCCAGGTATCGGTTCTGTCGGTGCTAAGTACCTTCAGAGAGACATTTCCGATTAATTCCTGAGTGAGCCTTGATCCGATCAATCTTGCGGTGACTTTGGTGCCCTCGCGACCAGCCATCGGGGAGGAATTTACCGAAAATGTCATCGAGATCGCCGGTTCGTCGACGGTTATAGGGGGAAGCCTTATCGGATTGTCGGGATCAGAAATGCTATCGCCAATAGATACGTCTTCTAGGCCTGCAAAAATTGCTATTTCACCAGGCCCGACCTCGTCGACTGACTTGCGATCAAGATTGTCTGGCACGAAGAGTTCGACGATGCGAACCTTTCTCATTTCGGAATCCTTAGGGAACCAGGCGACCTGCTGCCCTTTCCTCAACCTTCCACTGCTTATGCGAGATATGGCAAGTCTTCCCAAATAGGGACTGCCGTCGATGTTTGCGACCATCGCCGAAAGTGGCATGGACTCTTCGTAACTTGGCGCCGGCACATCGGCCTTAATGGCGTCAAAAAGTGGAGTGAGATCCGTGCCATGCTGGTCGGGATCCAAGCTTGCCCAGCCATTTCGTCCAGACGCATATAGGGTGGGAAACTCGATCTGGTGCTCATCGGCCTCGAGGTCAAAGAAGAGTTCCAGTACTTCGTCCAAAACCTCTTTTACCCTAGCATCGGGACGATCTACCTTGTTGAGCACGGTAATTATTGGGAGTTTCAGATCGAGGGCCTTCCTCAAGACAAAACGAGTTTGCGGAAGTGGTCCCTCTGCGGCATCCACGAGCAGCACTGCTCCGTCAACCATGAGAAGTCCACGCTCCACCTCTCCTCCAAAGTCAGCGTGTCCAGGCGTATCGACGATATTGACCCTCAAGCCGTGCCAGTTGATGGCTATGTTCTTGGCGAGGATCGTGATTCCCTTCTCGCGCTCTAGATCCCCTGAATCCAACACCCGGTCCTGGACCTCTTGGTTATCCCTAAAGACGCCGGACTGCTTGAGCATTGAGTCCACTAGTGTTGTCTTACCATGGTCTACGTGGGCAATTATGGCGATGTTTCGCAGATCTTCCCTGACGGGCACTTTTCTCCTAATTGATATGGGCACTTCGCGCAAATTGACTAGGAGTACCTAGCTTGGAGTTGCGCTTCGTCGCCTAGTTTTCTGGCGTAACCTTCTTCGAGGTACGCTCAAATTCGCGTTCGACGTCATCCCATGTTATTAGGTCTGGGTCAACCCCAAGCTCTTCGTCTCTATTGGCCCTAAGTAGGATGCCGATTGCGGCCCCCCAGAATACAAGCAGGGAGAAGATTTTTCCAACCGCTCCTGCCAGCTGCTGATCAGCGACAGCGGAGATTCCGAGCGCCGCAGCAGTTTTTGCATACATCGGATAAAAGGAGTGCTTAGAAAAAACCAACACTATCGCGGGAACATTGGGAAGAAGACTTTGAGTAAATAGGTAGGCTATTCGACCAGCTGTAGTCAGCTGGCGAGTACCTGGTAGCAGCTTAAGTGCTGGTATCCACATGATTGCCGCAGCGAGACCTATCCAGAGATGGATGAGATCGTGAGTTAGCCAAAAACTTGCTTCCGCTGAAACTACTGGTGGAAGCATTGTCGAAACCATAGTGAAGGCGAAGATAACGGTTGCAACGAAGGACCTAGTCACCTTGGAGAGTGTCCAGTCAAGAAAACGTGGCTTGGTTAGTCTTCCGAAGACCCATCGGGGAGTCCCTACTAGCATCAGCGGGACCGCAATCAAGGCGATGTAGAGGTGTTGCATCAGATGGGCGAGGATCGAGTACTTATCGGCGAGGTCGGCAAGCGGCCAGGAGTTTGAGAAGTAGAGTGTTAATGCCCCCAAGGTGAAGTAGAACTTCTCCCGAGTCGTGCTAGCCGCCCAAAATAGCCGATTCTTCTCGGCTAACCAGCCGGGCTCGTCATCCTCGTCATCCTCATCAATGTATATTTCTGGCAGGTCGTCAGGGTCAGTTAAATATCTATTATCGATGGTGTCTTTGTAAGCCTCGGCATCGCTCTCCACCACATGAGGTACCTCAGGCTCATTTCGCTTGCTGTTCGAAGGGTGAGCTGCGACATGCAGCGAAGGATCTATCTCCTTGCCGTGATGAGCAAGCACTATGTAGTAAAGCAGAAATGCAGCGAGGGTGATGAGCAAATCCAAGGGGTGCAGATTGTACGGTAGTGAAAACTTGGCAGTTGGGTGGCTTGCAGCCACTAAGGAAAGCAACCCCAACCCCCCCCTTTTTTTCTAGATGTACAATTACATCGTATTTCAAAATTCGGGTGAAAACCATAAAGGGGCGATATTTATACTTGAAATTCGCTTGTCGTTGGACGCTTACTCCAGGGTCGGGAGCGGGCTAATCTCTTCAGATTAGACAAATTGCGGCGAATTAAACCCCCAAGGTGTTTCCCCAGATCCGACTGTTCCACAACTTTTGCTCGGTAAGTTCCAAATGACCTGGCTTCGTTGATAGTGAACCGGGCCGGTTGAACTGGAGTCCGAGCGAAGAGCAAGAGAATATTTACCAAAGACTGCTTGGTGCGCCGAAGAGGTACTCGAGTAATTCTTCGGAGAGTCTAAATTTTGATGGGATCCAACAGGGGTTTGGCAATTTGATTTTGTACTGGATATAAAGCCGGTCTCTGAATCCGCGGTCTTTTTCGCTAATCCGCCGTGTTTATTGGAAAAGATCAATTATCAGCCCGGAAACTTACAGTTCGCTAGTTGCAGCTAGCTTTTGACCAGGACAGAGATCTGATCAGGCTGCATGAAGAAAGAGTTGTCACTTTGGACAATAAAGCAATCGGCATAAGCCGTGCTTTTCTACCGTTTCACGGAGATTGCGTAGACCGACCCCTGACCATTCGTTTTTGGATGGGAACATCCAGGTGATCATCCCGTTCTGAGCCTCCAGCCAGGACTGCTCGCCTTGACGGTTTTGGTTCGTGGTTGAAGCGATTTCTATTTGTTCAAATCGCCAACCTGCTCATTTGGCAGGGGACTGGGGGATCTGGTAGCTTCCTCGGAATTGCACGTCTGCAGTAAAAGAGCTGGCCCATTGCGGATCGAGGCCAGAAGAATCCCGACCGTCTTTGATCAGCTGTTCGAGCAACAGTTGGCCCGTATGGACGATGTGGTGATGCATCGCCGCTGCCGCTGCAGTGGAATCCCCGTTTTCAATTGCGTCGACCAACGGCTGGTGTTCGTCTGCAATGTTCGAGAGTGTCCTTGACCTGTCGACGGTACTCGCGCCAAGTGTCATAGTTATGAACCGAAGATCCCTCACAGAGCTGACGAGCTTATTATTCTGCGAGGCAGCCAGCACAAGCTCGTGCAGAGCTCTGTCGTGTGCCATGAAGAGGTTCTCGTCGTGGCCGATTGCGGCGCTTCGCATCTCGGCGAGTTCCTCCCTCATTTTTACCCTCAATGCCTCGTCTGATAGGTGAGCTGCTCGGTAGGCGGCTGGCACTTCGAGGAGAAGTCGAAGTTGGAAGACCTCTTGGAGTTCGCGCACTGAGGTACGCAACACTCGAAAGCCGCGATTTCTTTCAAAGCGAACCATGCCTGCATCGGCCAATCGGAGCAGCGCTTCACGCACGGGGGTTCGTGAAATCCCGATTTCGTCGGCCATCCTGTAGACGGAATACAGTGTGCCTGGCTCAAGTTTGCCATTCAAGATTGCTTCACGGATTGTCGCCACAACCTGTTCGGTGAGTGTGGCGCCGTCTCTTGAACTTTGCAAAACC
>JABEUM010000070.1 GCA_013044475.1 Acidimicrobiaceae bacterium
CAGATCAGATCAGAAATGATCTAATCACTTTTTCGGTACTTTACTATCATGACTTAAGCCAGTGAGCACAGGCATGGTTGAGGTTTTGCGCTGTACGCCTCCACCAGGTCAGAGCATAAATACTTTTCTCAGCCACATATCCAACTTACCAACAAGAGATTTAAATTTCGAGCTATTTGGAAAAACACACTAGTCCGATTGGCCCTGCCCAACGTTGCCAACTCCCAGAACTCATGGACATTTAGGAGTCGGTCTTCTTCAGATGGCCGTCATGAAGTCAGGCACTATCCAAGAGTGCCAAGGTTCATATCACAGCGGATAGCCGTGCTAAACAAGTACTTCATCAGCGATATCGCCGAGGTCGTCCCTCTTGGTCGAGTGACTTGTCTCATAGTAACGTGCCGAGCCACCGAGCGAATAGACAAAGGCCAGGAGCTTGGCGACAGCCAGGAAGAACTGCGGCGGGATCTGAGTACCAAGTTCACACGAACGATGAAGTGCCCTTGCTAGAATTGGATCCCTAACAACTGGTACGCTCCACTTAGCGGCTTCTTTTTTGATCGCCAAAGCTACAAATCCTGCACCTTTTGCGACGATAATCGGCGCCGGTGACCTCTTTGGGTCGTAGGAGATAGCGACTGCGTAGTGAGTCGGGTTGACAACCACGACGTCGGCCTTTCGGACAGAAGTCATCATCCTGCGTCTAGCCATCTTCAGCTGCATTGACCTAATACGACCCTTTACCGTAGGATCGCCCTCTGATTGACGAGACTCGTCCTTGACCTCCTGCTTGGACATCATCAGCTGCTTGGTCAGCATCCGCTTCTGTCGGCCAAAATCGACAAGTCCGAGTATCAGACCGAACAGTGCAACGGTCCTTAAAAGTGACATCGCTCCAGAGGTAGCCATGGTAACGGAATCGTATATCGAAAGCTGCCCAGAGGCGAGCTCCTTGATCCTGCTGGCGAGGATTAGATAGGCCACAAAGAGGATTACAACCATCTTTAGCACCGACTTCGCCGTCTCCATCATCCCGGTTGGAGAGAAGACCTTCTTGAAGTAGTTGCTCGGCTTGAGCTTTGAAAACTTCGGCATCAAAAGGCTGAGGTTGAGCGAAAATCCGATCTGTGCGAAGTTGATGACGAGCACTAGCACGATTGCGAATGCGCCAAACATCCCGATCGCATAAGCAAAGTCTCCAAAGCCCTTTCCCAGCTGGGCCATAGCATATCGCGAAGTCAAGGAATCGGCATTTATCTGGCCCACCGAGACAAAAAGTGACGTAATCTTCGGAGCAACGGATTTGAAAACCATCGGTATCAGATACGAAGAGAGCAGTAGCAGCGCCCAAAGCGACAGCTCCTGTGACTTCGCTATCTGGCCCTTCTTTTTAGCGTCGCCCCTCTTCTTGGCGGTTGGTTTTTCGGTACGCCCGTCCCTCTCCGACATCTACTAACCCCCTACCAGATCCCTCTCGGCGATGAAGGCATAACGGAGGCCTTCGGAGAGTATCGCCGGCAGAAGTGCCAAGGAAAGAAAGATAAGGACCAAAGACAAAAGGATCTGCAATGGGAATGCGAACATCATTGCGTTGAGCTGTGGAGCAACTTTTACCAATACGCCAAGGACTATCTGGGACAAAAACATTACGGCAAGCACCGGTACCGCAATCTGAAAGGCGGCCCCAAAAAATATCGTCACCCCCTTGACCACGACGTCGAGTCCCAAATTCGGATTCATGATTGCGTTGGTTCCCATAGACCGTACCAAGCCACCGACTACCAGTGCGTCTCCCCCCGAGCTGAACAGTAAGGTAACAGCGAGCAGCTCGTAGAACTGGCCGAATGCAGTCACTTGATTCAGTCCCAAAGGATCCATAGATGGCGGTGGAGAAAAGCCCCCGAATAGGCCGAGCACCGAACCGGCGCTCTGTGCGGTATTGACGAAAACCGTAACCATAAACCCAAGGAGGGCTCCGGTCAATGCCTGGATAATCAGGTCGCCTATGAAGGCCACGGAAGAATCGAGTGGCAGTGTGGTCGAAGAAGCGACGTGCACCATTCCCAGTGCCAATGCAGCGGCGATCCCAGCCTGAACAGTCTTTGGCACCAACGGAGAGGCAAAGGGGAGCGCCATCATCACAAATCCAGTGGAGCGCGCCAAAGCCAAGAGGAAGGCTACCAGACCGCTCAATTGGAGTTGCATCTAATTTATCTGCCGGCGATAAGCGACGGGATCTGGCTGTAGATGGAGTAGGTAAAGGCTTCCATCTGACCTATCATCCAGTTCCCAGAGATAAATATGACGATTCCAACCGCTAACACCTTAGGGAGGAAAGTTAGCGTCATCTCCTGTATCTGGGTAACGGTCTGAAATAGCGAAATCAGAATCCCTACTCCCAGGGCTACAATAAGCATTGGCCCCGCCAGTTTGATCACAAGGAAGATAGCCTGACCGGCAATTTGCATGATTGATGCGTTGTTCATCTAAAGCTCACTAACAATGAATGCGCTATCAGGGTCCAGCCGTCGACCAGAATGAAAAGCAGCAGTTTGAACGGTAAAGAGATAAGTGTCGGTGGAAGCATCATCATCCCCAAGGACATCAAGGCGCTGGAAACGACGAGGTCGATAATTAGAAATGGGACGTAGATTACAAATCCCATGATGAATGCCGCCCTGAGCTGTGACAGGACGAATGCTGGGATCAGGGCCGAAAGGCTAACATCGATCGGCTTAGCGGGCTTCTCACCCCCAGCCTTAGTGAAAAGTGCGAGTTCTGTGGTGTTGGTCTGCTTGAGCATCCAGGTCTTCAACGGCACCTGTCCAACGTCGTAGGCCTGTACCGCGGTAATCTGTCCGGCCATATAAGGCTTGATAGCCACCTTGTCAATTTGGGTCAGGGTTGGCGCCATTACAAAAAGTGATATAAATAGCGCCAGACCAGCAAGTACCTGATTTGAAGGAGCGGCGGAGAGTCCGAGGGCATTTCTCGTTATCGATAGCACCACAGACACCCGGACAAACCCGGTCATCATGACCAGGAGACTCGGGGCAACCGAGAGTAGGGTCAGGACGATGATGATCGTAACCGAAGAGCTCGGCTTGGTAAATGCTCCAGATAGGTTGAGGTTGATCGTCGGATTCGCCGCTGTCGTAGTCCCACCGATTAGCCCTAGCAGGGTCGGCGAAATATGGGTCGGCAAAAACGAGAACTGACTGTAAGCCAAAAGGGACTCCGGCTCTGGGCCTGCTAGTTCTTTAGCATCCCTCTCAGGCCTGGAAAGAACGACATCCTTGCCGTCGCCAGGTCGCGATTCGGAGTGAGGAACTTCCCTTTACCCCACTGGTTGAGTATCAGATCCTCTGGAGAGCTAACCCCAGAAAGATTCATAACCTCAGAGTTATTTTCGGTCGATAAAAGCGGAACTTGAGAGGACAGATCGCCTTGTGCCTTAGAAATCAATGTAATTCCGGCCGGGCCCTGACCAACTAGCAGCCTTTGGCCGTCGAAATTGACCACTAGCAGCTGGTGATTCTTGGAGGTCTGTATCTTTGCTTCGACCCGAAGGGGAGACTGACTCACCTTGTTCGTCGACTTAGATAAATTTAGAATCTGTCGAGACTTGAGTGCCCGGGCGATCAGCAGCGCTAGCCCAAGGACCAAAGCGAGGCTCAAGAAGCTCCTCAAGAGCATGAACAGAGTCCCCATTAGCGCTTGTCCTTAGGGTTTGATTCCTCTGAATCTTTGCCGACCACTTCGGTGATTCGGACACCAAACTCGTCGTCGACCACGACCACTTCGCCCTTTGCTACTAGCGTCCCATTCACCAGTACGTCTACCGGAGCGTTAGCCGGCCGGTCGAGCTCTATAACGTCACCACTCGCCAAGGACAGAAGCGACTTCACCGTCAGCTTCGCCTTACCAAGTTCGACCCTGACTTCCATCTCGACGTTGGACAACACCGACAGAGTGTTCTTAGTCAAGTCCTCGGGCAAAACCGTACTTGCGCTTCTAATTGCATCGGTCATATCACTCAACTTCTATCCCCTCAACGACAAGGCAAGCCAGCCTTCTGCCGACTTGCGTTGGCTGAACTTTAGAGACCTTCACCGGTCCACAGACTAAGTCCAACGGCTCACCCTTGCGGTGAGCAAGACGAACGACATCCCCCGGCCGCAGATCGACAATCTGCCCAGAGGATAAATAGGTCGGCTTGAATACTACCTCTAGATCCAGATCCACGTCTTGGAGCCTCTCCGCCAGCTGGTTAGCAAAACCGAGGTTCTGCTCTACCACCGCAACCCCACGACTGCCGAGTTGGTCTAACATTGGACGGAGGAGGGGGAAGGGAAGGATCAGAGCGGTCTCATGGTCGTGCTTGTCATCGATCCGGAGCACCATCTTCGCGACAATGCACATCTCATTCATCGCAGCAGCGTGGACGAGTTGCAACGACTGTTCCTGGGTTATCTGACCGAGCCTGATGTCCAGTATCGACGAGAAGGCCGCAGGGAGCTGAGCCAGCATCTCTTCCATAATCCCGAGCACAACATCCAACTCAATGTCGGTAAGCATGGTCCTGGATGGAATGTCATCTCCACTCCCACCGAAACGCAGGTCCACAATCCTTAGCGCCGGATCAAACTGCTGGTAGTAGATGGCTTTGGAGGGAAGTGGGGGCAGCGACACCACTGTGACACTCCCGTTGTCCTCAAACATATCCAAGACACCTTCCCAAGGAAGCTGCAACAGACCGGTAATGTCGAGCCGACAATGCACCCGCAAGTTGGCCGACAGAATCGAACTCGCCGGTCTCGCAAAAGCTTCAAGGAGCAGCTGCAGTGATCGGAGCTGATTACGTTCCAGGGTCTTTGGCTGGCGAAAATCGAACTTCTTCGCCTGCCTGGTCTTTACCTTCTCGGATCTCTCACGGTTTTCAACGGGCGATGAAGCGTCGAGCGAAATGTTGGCTGATGTGTCCTCGGGGGCCTCACCAAGTAATTCTTGTTTGTCTTGGATCTCATCTTGTTGTCTTGTGGGCTTGGGTTCGCGTTCTATTGGTGCAAATACCGCACTGGATCCCGGATCGTCTTGTGTGGGCTTGGGTTCGCGTTCTATTGGTGCAAATACCGC
>JABEUM010000071.1 GCA_013044475.1 Acidimicrobiaceae bacterium
GTTCTAGCTCGACTATTCGGCTGGCGGCCTTCGAGGCTAATTCATGGAAAAGATTTACGGCTTGGTCTGGCCAAGGGCGAGCGGCCCCAAGGATGGCAATTGAAGAAGGTATCTGACTTTGGACGAGGTGATTAAGGAGTGCTAGCGATCCTGCGTCGGCCCAGTGCAGGTCGTCGAGAATCAGGAGAACGGGTCTTTCCTTTTGGGCGTATGCCCAGTCCAGAAGCCATAGCGATGCCGTGGCCAAGCGGTCGGCAAGAGACATTTCCTTGACTATCGCGAACGGATTCTTGACCCCCAATGCGGATATCGAGCGCCAAATACTCCCCAGGGCAATTCCCGAACCGATCTCGTCGTTCTTGCTCCACCCGATCGCAAAATCTGTGGCGGACTGAGAGGCGGCGGCCAATAGCAGTGACTTGCCGAGTCCGGCTGTGCCAATGAAAAATCCGCTGGATATTTTTTGATTTCTGGCGTCAACTAGCGTTTTGTCGATTATCTGGAGGGCTAATTCCCGTTCAAGAATTTCGGCGCAAGCCATCCCTCGTCCCTTTTCTCGCTTCTTGCAAGGTGGTAGTCCACGATCTGATCTCGAGATTCTACCACTTCGGTCGTTCGGAGATTTGCGAACTGTCTCCAGAGATGCTGGTAGCTTGTCGTGTTATGGAGGTTCTCTGGCTCTCGACGAGCGGATTTTCTAAGGTCAAACCGGTAGGCGCAAGTGCGAAGTATTCGTCGTCGACCAGGACTAGGTCAGCTAAGTCTAGGCCAACCAGAGCTAGTTCGTCGTCAAGTCGCAAGTTTTGCGAGTTTGATCGCCGCTCTAAACTTGAGCCGTTTCCCCCTGCTGAACACCGTGGCTTCATACACCATGGACGCAAGGCGGTAGGTGAGATACAGACACAGTACATTTACCGCAACGGCTAGAAATACCTGGCCGAGTCCCATCTGGCCCGAACTCCAATAGATCGGCACTAAGAATGGCGAGAAGATCGGGATATATGCCAGCAGTTTTAGCAAGTAGTTTTGGTTGCCGGAAATAACTGCAAAGCTCGCAAGGTAACTCAAAAGCAGAGGGATCTGGATGAATGCCGTAACGGATTGAGCATCTTCCACCTTTGACACAAGAGACCCGGCGAGGGCCCCTACCGTGCAGTAGAAGGAGTATCCGAGGAGCAGCCACATTAGCTGAAGTAATATAAATTCTAAACCAGCACCTCGCAGCAGGCTCGATCCAACCGCCAAGGTAGTGAGTATCGCAGCTAAAACCGCGGTCACCGCTTGAGCAAGTGCGGCGGTACCGATACCCACCATCTTGCCAAGCAAGAGAGATCTAGCGCTAATAGAACTCAGCAGTACCTCGATGACCCTCGAACTCTTTTCTTCTATGACGCCCATTAGCACCCATGCACTGTAGGTGCTCAACAGCATGAAGGTGGCAACGACCCCGACGATGGCCAGGGACAAGTCCTTTGGCTTCGCCAGGCTCGGGAGAAGGTAGACCAACTTGATCGGCTTCGGCGAAAGAATCTGGGCTACTACGGAGCTTGGGAGTTTCCTGATTGCCCCGGAAGAGAGAATCTTATCCACTTGGATTCCCTGCGATAGGGCACTTACGACCCTTTTCGTCGACGAGGTGGAGTTTGGAGCAAAGGGCCTCTTGACTATGAGGTTTGAGTCTGCATAGCCAATCGCCGCCTTACCGCTTCGAATGCTTTGCTCGACAATCGCTGTTGATGCATCGACTGATACTTGTAAGTTGACCCCGGTCAGTTTCTCTACCCGCTGAGTGACTGCCCGCAACTCTTTCGCTCCGGCCGGTGTTGTTGCGACCGTCAGCTTTGAGCCCGAAGAGGAGATGATCTTCGGGACAGCTATCGCCCCCACGGAGATGAGGACCATCAGGATGATTATGACCCGATAAGCTCGTGAGGCAAGTCTTTGGGAAATCTCCCTCCGGGCCACAAGCAGGGCCGCAGGGGTAGACTGCGCGCTAAAAGCCTGCTCTGGGGTGTCCACCAGATGGTCTTTATGTGCGCCTTCCAGAGGATTAGCCGCTTTCTTGTTTGACCGCATTCTTCTTCTAGTCACTGCGACCGCAAGCGCTATAACAAATATGACTGCTTCTCTTGCGTAGACGGGCACTTACGCTCTCTCCACTTCTTCGAGCGGGCTGGTCATCTCATTCAAAGAATCTTCCGAAGCAGATTTGGTCGCCACTGCCTGCAGGAAAACCTCCGACAATTTCTTCTTGCGAAATGTGAACTCTCGAACATCTCCATTTGCCAGTGCCGCTCGCAAGAGATCCTGCGAGACATACGGGTGGAGAAGTCGCACCCTTACCCGTCCATCGTTTTCGCTGAAGCCCTCGACCCCCGAGACATCGGAAACCCAGCTCAGGTCGAAAGATGAAGTCACTAACTCTATTTCTAGGTCATCACCCTTTGTCAGCTCGTCGACATCGCCGTAGGCGACGAGTGAGCCGTCTTTGATAATCGCCACCTTTTCGCATATTGATTCGACCAGATCTAGTTGATGCGATGAAAAGATTAGGGTCTTGCCAGCCTTAACTATCTCATGCATCACTTCAGCCATGGAAGCGGTAGCAATTGGATCCAGGCCCGAGAATGGCTCGTCTAGGATTAGCACCTGGGGATCGTGGATTAGAGCGGCAACGAGTTGAACCCTTTGTTGATTGCCGAGAGACAGCGCTTCGATTTTGGAGCCGGCCTGCCCTACCAATCCGAATCGATCCAACCAGTGCAGAGCCTTCGTTCTTGCGTTTTCGCGGCTGAGTCCGTGGAGCCGGCCGAAGTAGACGAGCTGGTCTTCGACGGTCATTTTCTGGTATAGCCCTCGCTCCTCTGGCATGTAGCCGAAGTGCTTTGAGTAATCCTTTGTGACCTTTTTCCCGCCCAGGCGCACTTCCCCGGAGTCCGGTGTTAAAAGTCCGAAGATAACCCTCATGGTCGTAGTTTTTCCAGATCCATTTGGACCTAAAAAACCGAATACCTCACCTTGAGGGACCTCAAAGCTCAGGTCATTGAGTGCGCGTTTAACGCCAAATGACCGAGATAAGGAATCTAAGACCAGAACAGAATCCACCAGTACCTTCTCGGTTAAACATAGAGAGTCGACTGCCTATGCTATCCGAAAGAAAAACTCAGTAGTACCGTTTGAGATTTAGAAATTCAGACCGCCAATAGACCAGAATTGGCCGTCAGAATGTCTGAAGTGGCAAGGACGATTTTTTCAATTCCGATTCTCGAATTAGCCTTGGTGTGCTGGATAACCGAGATCATCGAGCTTGCTAAGCAAGGCATCGACACCAACAAGCGGCTCTTCGAAGGTGACTTTAACCGTCTTAGCTTCGACGTCCACTGCAACCTCAGTGATGCCTTCAGCGCGGGATAGACCATTTTCAATCGTCATCTTGCAGTGATTGCAGGAGATGTCATCTGCTACTAGTTGTACTGTTTTCAATGTCTTTTCCTGTCCTATCTAATTAGTCTTCGTATTGGCCGTGGTATAGAATCGAGAGATATTCAGGCAATAGTTTCGTTGGTCCTGATCGCGGCAGCAGAGTTCTCTCCCAGGCGGAATCGCTTTAGCCGCAAGGAGTTGAGAACCACTGATACCGACGAGGTTGCCATTGCCAGGGCGGCATAGATCGGTGGGAGAATTCCGAAAGCCGCCAAAGGCACCAGGATCAGGTTGTAGCCGAACGCCCACCCTAGGTTCTGCCAGATGATCCTTCTTGTCGCCCTTGATAGCGCGATTGCATCGGCAATAGCCGACACGTCTCCATGCACTAGGGTAATGTCAGCACTGGCCATTGCCATCGCAGTTCCGGAGCCCACTGCGATTCCCACATCAGCAACCGCCAGAGCGGGAGCGTCGTTGATCCCATCTCCCACCATCGCAACGACGGCACCTTCTCCTTTCAACCTAGCTATTAGGTCGGCCTTATCTTGAGGCTTTAGCTCTCCATAAAATCCGTCCATATGTAGCCTGGTGGCGACGTTACCAGCTACTTCGCTGCGATCACCACTGGCTAGGATGACCTTCGCTCCGAGGGCCTTCAATGTGTTAATCCCAGCTTCGGCGTCTGATCTTATCGGGTCGGTGATCCCGAATAGCGCCACCACTTCTTTATCAACGGCTAGTGCGACGACGCTCTCGGATGGCTCAAAGGTATCCTGGATCGTGGTCTGGGCGGACGTTACATCTAAGCCGTTTTCAATAAGGAACTTAAGTGATCCGATTCTGTATTGGTGATCGAACTTAGCTGAGTTTGCAAAAACACCTAGGCCGGACTCGCTTTTTTGATCCATTAGCTCGACGTCAGTGTAGGTAACTGACAGGTCGTCTGCGTATTTGACGATGGATCGAGCTAAGGGGTGCTCGGACCCGGACTCGAGTGCGGCACAAATTGGCAAGTATTCGCTTACCGGGGTCGAGTTCAAGGCGATGGCCCTGACCACACGCGGTGATCCTTCGGTCAGTGTTCCGGTCTTGTCCATGACTATGACTTGGATATATTTGGCGATTTCGAGCGAGTCTCCGCCGGAGAGTAAGAGACCCTTTTCTGCGCCTCGCGTCGTACCCACCAGTGTGGCCATCGGAGTGGCGAGACCCATGGCGCAGGGACAGGCAACGATTAGGACAGCGACCGATGCTACAAGGGCCGTTAGGAACGGGTGACCCGTGAGCATCCAACCGGAGAAAGTGATTAGCGATAGGATGATGATCGCCGGCACGAAGACCGAAGACACCGAATCCGCCAGACGCTGAACCTTGGACTTTTCGAGCTGCGCCTTTTGGACTGCGGAGACAATTTGCGCCAGAACTGTCTCGTCTCCGGTTTTAGAAACTTTCATCACGAAGTGCGATAGACCATTAATCGATCCGCCTACTACTTCAGAGCCTGCATGCTTCGTGGCGGGTACGCTCTCTCCCGTGACCAATGATTCATCTATCGAAGGATCGCCCTCATCGATAAGGCCATCGGTCGGGACGCTCTCTCCCGGTCGGACTAAGACCAAGTCTCCAAGCCTCAGTGAATCGACTGGGATGTCTGAGGTGTTTGCGATATCACCTTTGACTACCGATTCCGCCCTTGATACGAGGTGTGCCACCGCCGGGCGAAGGGTCATCAGCAGTTCGAGTGAGGCTCCAGCTTGCACTTTGGCCGCTAGCTCTAGATATTTCCCTAAAGATATCAAGGTGATTATCACAGCAGCAACGTCAAAGTAGGTCTGCTTGTCGCTGAGGAATAGGGTGGCGGCAATTGAGTAGAAAAAGGCAACCGATGAGCCAAGTGAGACGAGGGTATCCATGTTGGTTGCGCCATGCCTGATACTTTTTAAAGCGGCAGTATGAAAATTCGATCCGACCCAGAAGTAGACCGGGGCTGCAAGGATTAGCGATGCGAAATTGGGCCAGCCGCTTTTCGAAAAACCGTAGCTAACGATTAGCACGGCAACCGATAGCACCGCACCGACTAGTAGCTTGTTCTTTCTCGCACTTAGCTCGGCATGTCGCTTCGCCTGACGTTCGAGTGAGGCTTGTTCCAGAGTTTTGGATGCCCCGGTTATAGCAGCGCCGTATCCAGCGTTTTTGACCGCTTGGATCAGCTTGCTGGCATCGACGAAATTTACACCGCTTACCTCTGCGGTCTCGGTAGCCAGATTTACCGAGGCGCCTTGCACGCCTTCCACCTTTTCAAGGGCCTTTTCGACCCGCCTAACGCAGGAGGCGCAGGTCATCCCTGAGACCTCGATCGTTATGCGTTGGCCTTCTTTTTGGCTGGTCTCCACTTGGGAGAAGTGTGCCTTATATCCGGCCCTTTCGACTGCCGATAATATCTCCTGTTCGATCTGCTCAGATTGAGGATTTGTCCCAAGGTTTACCTCTGCGGTCTCGGTAGCCAGATTTACCGAGGCGCCTTGCACGCCCTCCACCTTTTCAAGGGCCTTTTCGACCCGCCTAACGCAGGAGGCGCAGGTCATCCCCTCGACTACTAACTCCACCTTGGTGGGCTCGGCCAAATAATTCGTATTCAAGACAGGACCTCGGTGGGTTGGGCTATGGGCTCCCCTGAGCAGGTTGGGCAGTCGACTTCTCCGTGGAGGTCGGCTAGTAGTTCGCCCTGGTGCCGGAGGTCGGTCAATGATGAATTGAACCTAAGCGCATCGAGCAACTCTGCTATTTTTTCTTTGCCATTTCCCGTCTGGATAGCTTCGCTGACACAGGTTTCCAAGTGGTTTCTTAGCAGTGTTCGGTTTACTTTTTCTAAAGAGGACTGCAGCGCTGCGACCTGTTTCATGACCTCAGGGCAATATCGGTCTGATTCGACCATTGATAAGACTCCCGTGACATGACCTCTAATCGTCTTGAGTCGAAGAAGAATCTCGTCCTTGTACTCCGGTATCATTAAAACCTCCCGGATAGACCCACCCCAGGTGGGATAGGTATACCTTGAAGCCTACCTGGAATCCTGAAAGTCCAGACGTCGTCTCGGCAGGAGAAAGAAACTTTGGGGATAAAGACCCTATCGGGCCGACGGTCAAGAAGTTCTCAAGGCATCTGGCGGATTCAGCTGCTAGCTGAATCGTCTTTCGGGTACGGTTCCGTCACGGTAGGTGGACATTGCGAGGCAGTTGGTCATAGTGATTTTTCATATTCGACTTCCAAATCGCTGTTTCACGGGCGTGGTCGCTCTAGCTGGCGACAATAAGAGGTCGAATTGGCCCGTGGACATCTTTGTTGCTTGATTGGAGTTAAGTCCCGGTCAGTTTGTTCTTGTAACTCGTGTTGATTGACCGATTAGGGATACTAGCCAAGGGTTAGGGCGTTCGAAGGATTGGGTAGTGGCAATTAGATATCCGCTGGTGGGAGCCAATATCCAGACGGTGTCCGACGGTACGATGTCCAGCGTGAGCTCGATCAGTTGGTCAGGGTTGTCGAAACTGACAAGTGAGTTTGGGGGTGTAGATGAAATTCCATCGGCGACCACTGATTTCACTCTACCAAGAGGATCCGAAAAATTGAAGTCCGGACCGTCCCGCCATCCCTGCAGGCTGAATCGAGACAGATCGGCATAGCGATTGATTAGCTGCTGAAGATGTTCGAGTTCGCTATATAGCCTGATTGTTTCCAATTCCTCTCGGATAAGCCAGTAGGAGTCTGTAGCTGATCTGTCGTTGATCGAATCGATCCTTCTATTCACTATGCTTTCCCACCAGCCAATCCATTCTGATTCGAGCGATTGAGGATCACTGCTCCAAGGCGCCACTGGATCGGCTTTTGTCACGCTATGGAGCGGCGGGATATTCCCGATACCGTCGCAGGCAATGCCCGCGGCATCTCTGGTGAAAAGTGCGAGATAGATCCGTTCGTTTATCGCTATCGAGATCTTCGTTTGACTCATTGCTAGTGATTTCCAATGCTCAAGTAAGTTGTCGTCGGGAGCAGAACATCTGCGACCTCTAGTAGGTGATCGTCACCAATTAGCGAGACTTTGAGCCGAATCCTCTGAGTGGTGAATTTTTGCCCTTGTTCGCAGACGTAAGCAACTGAGACTTCTAGAGTGACTGCTGCCGTCTGCCACTTGGAGAGTGGTCGTATTCAACGAAAGCCGCTCTATGCGATTACCGGTGCTTGGGCATCAACCCAACTGCCCGAACAAATTTATTGATTTGGCGATTTCCGTCGCGGTAGATGGTCCTCCTGACTCGCCTTTGGACTTCTGACGTAGCTGCACCGGATAGCCCGCCTCTTGAGTATCCATGCTCTACTGCTTCAACGTCACCGAGGACGCGCGCAAGCTTGTACATCGAAGACCTAGTGCTACTTATCGACAATTTTCGCCTCCTTGGACCTTCGGTCCGTGAGTATCACCCTTTCAACGATCGATACGAGCTCTTCTTTGTCTTCGGTTCGCTCTATCAGTCGAATATCTTCGTCGGGTACAACCACGCAGCCGTGCCCCTCGTCTTCAAAGCTTCTTCGCCATTCGAGCCAAAGCGTTCCGTCGGGATCGTGCCCGTCTTCCGCATATGCGTCTATAAGCGCCAGGACTTCGCACTGGCCATCGCTATCGACGTCGTACTCGATAATTAGCATTTTACCTCCCGTCTAAGTAGCTCGATTCTGTCATGCTAACACAACAGGGATTTCGGTTACCCCCGAGCACAATATGAAGCTGACCTGTGACAATACGGCCAAATGCATACCGAAGCAGAAGCAGCTGAGCTACCTTGGTCGGCCTTCAGCACGGGGCGAACGTGTCTCAATCGGGTCACAAAGACCTTGCCGCCCTGCCCTCAGTGTCGGCCAGTTAGCGATCTGGTTAGCGCGGTTCCCGCTAGGTTAGTTCTGACGGTTGTACATCTTCCGTAGGGGCGTCCTGGTGGTAGTACTTTCCACCCCGCATCCAAGAGGCGCCAGCTGCTAAAAGGCAGGCTACGAGGGCGAAGTCGAATGCTATGTCCAAGCCCTTTTTGAACGGGGCCGAGATCAAAGAAGGGAAGAAACTCCGACCTATTAAATATGAAGCCTTCGTCGGATCGACTCTGGATAGAGCGGGTCCCAATAGGTGCTGGATTGGGTTGTAGCCAAGGAACGCCGCAAAGAGAGTACCGATTGGTGGTAAGTGGGAGATGCGACTCGCATCGACGCTGGGTACACCCTGATTTACCAGACCGTGATAGAGGCTAAAGGGCAAGGAGCTAGAGAGACCAACGATTATCAAAGAGAAGAAAATTCCGATCGACAGGACCATCGCTGAGTTCTGGAAGGTGTTGAGCATCCCAGCACCAGCACCTCGCTGGTCTGCAGGGAGGCTGTTCATCACTCCAGCGCGATTCGGCGAAGCGAAGATGCCCATCGAAAGGCCATTTAGTAGCAGCAATAGGGCAAAGGCAATGTAGCTAAAGTTGAGTGGAAGCAGCTCCAAAAGCCCAAAACTGATAGCCGCCAGTACCATCCCGCCGGTGGCGAAGGGACGGGCCCCGTATCTATCGGAGAGCCATCCCGATAGAGGTCCAGATATCAAAAAGCCCACTGTCATCGGGACCATATATATACCCGCCCAAAGTGGGGTTCTAGCAAAGCTATATCCATGGAGTGGCAGCCAGATCCCCTGAAGCCAAATAATCAGGATAAACATCATCCCGCCTCGTCCTAAAGAGGCCAAAAGACTGGCGATATTTCCCGCGGTGAAGGCTCTGATCTTGAACAAGTGGAGCTGAATCATCGGGTGGGAGACTTTCGTTTCGACAATCCCGAAGATAACGAGAAACACGATCCCACCGATGAGTTCGAAGAGAACGTTTGGGTTGGTCCAACCCATGGAGGATGTTCCGTAAGGTTCGATACCGTATGTGATCCCCACCAATAGGAGGATCAGCCCCAAAGCAAATGTGAGATTTCCCCACCAGTCGATCTTCGAGGGCGTGCGAACACCGTGCTCTTCAAGCTTGAAGTAGGCCCAGAAAGTTCCAAATAGTCCTACTGGTACCGAAACTAGGAATACCAATCGCCAGTCGAAAGGTCCGAGCAATCCTCCGATGATCAAACCGATGAAGGAACCGGCGATCGCGGCCACCTGGTTTATCCCTAGGGCCATGCCTCGCTGAGTCGCAGGAAAAGCATCGGTGATGATCGCACTTGAATTTGCCATCAAAAAGGCCGCACCTACTCCCTGGAAAATTCTCATCACTATCAAGTACATCGCCGCAGCTTGTCCGTGCATCCAGGTGAGGGAGAGCATGATCGAAAAGACGGTAAAGACCGCGAAACCAAGGTTGTACATCCGAACCCTGCCGAACATGTCCCCAATTCTCCCAAAGCTCACTACGAGGACCGCCGTAACGACCAGGAATCCCATGAGCATCCAAAGCAGATAACCAGTGTTGGCCGGAGAAAGCGGGTTGAGCTTGATTCCGTTGAAGATATTTGGCAGTGCTATCAGCACGATTGAGCTGTTGATCGTGCTCATCAGCATGCCTATCGTGGTGTTCGAGAGCGCTATCCATTTGTACCTGCTTGGATGCGTGACGTGACCGTGCTCCATGTCATACCAGTGGCGTTCTACAGGACCTTGGACGGTGTCCGTCTGTGCCATGATCACCTCCGTGCGAATCGGCAGATCCAAAACCGATGCTTACGTTAACGTAAAGTAGTGGAAATTATGCCTACTGTCGGCCCCTGTCGGCTCAAAAGTGGCGATTATTGGCCGCTCGCCCGAGCGCAAGCTCCGCACCACTTGCGTCTGGCACGGAACATCCATACCTTCTGGAGGGAGATTCGTAAATATTATTGCATCGGTCCTTAAGTCGCGATAAGTTTCTTGTTGAAAATCAGCTTCGGGCTTCTTCTAGTGATTAGCTGAGCGAAGTCAGGTTAGTTCATGGGACAAACAGTCACTGGGTATCTGCTCGGGAATGGCTGTAAAAATTAGGAACGTGCCCAGCGGACGGTATGGATCCTTTGGAGGCTGGAGGTGGGGATTGTGACTGCTGTTCGACTCTTGGTAGGAACCAAAAAAGGTGCCTTCATCGCCACCTCAGACGAGCGAAGGAGGCAATGGAGCCTGAAGGGTCCGTTTTTCGGCGGCTGGGAGGTGTACCATATCAAAGGATCTCCGACGGACCCAAGTCGAATATACGCATCACAGTCGACAGGGTGGTTTGGGCAGATCGTTCAACGATCTGATAATGGCGGCGAAAGTTTTTATACCGTAGATAATCAGTTTGCTTACGAGGATCCGGTCGGCTCGCACCTTTTCTACGATGGCACCGAGCGAGGATTTGAATTTAAAAGAGTCTGGCATTTTGAGCCCGATTTGAGCGACCCTGACCTTGTATATGCGGGAGCAGAGGACGCTGCAATTTTCAAAAGTATCGATGGAGGGAAGAGCTGGGGCGAGTTGTCCGGTTTGAGGCAGCATGCGACCGGCCAGACCTGGCAACCCGGCGCCGGGGGCCTCTGTCTCCATACGATAGTTATGGATCCGCGATCTAATGGAAGGATTTTCGGCGCAATATCAGCGGCGGGGGTCTTTCGTTCGGACGATTGGGGATCGAGTTGGAGGCCAATTAACAGGGGGTTGCTCTCGGACGGTATCCCTGATCCTGACGCCGAGACGGGCCATTGCGTCCATAAGATTGCGATGGATCCAAACCGACCCGACACACTCTTTATGCAGAAGCACTGGGACGTTATGCGCTCCGACGACGCAGGGGAGAATTGGTATGAGATTAGCGGTGACCTCCCGAGTGACTTCGGATTCGTAATAGGAGTCCACCCACACCAGAGTGATACCGTCTATGTCATACCGATATCGAGCGATTACGAGCACTTTCCGCCAGACGGCAGACTCCGGGTTTACAGGAGTACCAGCGGCGGGGGCCAATGGGAGCCGTTGACAAAAGGACTCCCCCAGTCGAACTGCTATGTAAATGTCCTACGCGACGCTATGGACATCGACGACCTAGATCCATCCGGAGTTTATTTTGGTACGACGTCGGGTGACATCTACGCTTCGGCCGATTCCGGTGATAGCTGGGAGCCGATCTTTTCGAGCCTCCCCGCTATCTACTCAGTCGAGGCGCAGAGGATTTGAGCATCCGAGTCATTCTGCCGCAACACCTGAGGAATCTTGCAAAGGTCCCTAAGGAGGTGGTCCTGAACGTGGGGCAACCCGTTACGATGTCATCTCTTTTGGACACTCTCGAAGAGCAGTATCCAGTTCTAAAAGGGACGATCCGGGATAGCAGCACTTCGCTTCGAAGACCGTATGTGAGGTTCTTCGCACTTGAAGCGGACCTTAGCAATCAAGACTTTGGAGATCCGCTGCCCGACTTGGTAGTAACTGGTGAGGAACCTCTGATTATTCTGGGCGCTATGGCCGGGGGATGACTTCATTCCCGTCTCTAATTTTGGCGCTTAGACGCGAGGTTTCTGGACACGTCGACTACTTTGCTGGCACCAAGATGAAATATGCAGACCCCAAAGGCCAACTAGTTGTCGGATATGTCGTCGGATAGATCATCTGATATGGTGCGGGCGGGTTTAGCGCTACACGTTATTGGAGACTTCGCCCCTCGACTCAGGTGCCCAAGTGAGCCTGTTTTTTAGGGCAAGTGCAACGTAGACCAAGCTGATTAACGCCGGTACCTCGATCAATGGTCCAACCACGCTGGCTAGTGCCTGTCCGCTCGATATCCCAAAGGTAGCGATCGTGACAGCGATAGCAAGCTCGAAGTTGTTTCCTGCTGCGGTGAAGGCAACGGTAACCACTTTTGAATAGGGGAGCTTCAGCCCGATTCCTACCAAGAGCCCGGCGCTCCACATGATAGCGAAATAGCACAGCAAGGGGATGGCTATACGGACGACATCGAGTGGGTGGGCGGTTATGTGACGTCCTTGGAGAGCGAAGAGCAAAATTACCGTGAACAGTAGTCCGTAGAGGGCAAATGGTGAGATCTTGGGTATCAGCTTTGCTTCATACCAGTTGCGACCCTTCATTCTTTCGCCGATATTTCTCGTCAGGTATCCCAGAACAACTGGAATTCCAAGAAATATCACGACTGAAATGGCAATGGAGGAAACCGAGAAGGACATCGAGGCCTGGGAGAGCCCTAGCAGTTTGGGGAGCTCCATTAGGTAAAACCATCCGAGCAGAGCGTAGGCAAAGACCTGAAACAAGGAGTTCAATGCGACAAGTATTGCGGCTCCTTCTCGATCGCCGCAAGCGAGATCGTTCCAAACTAAGACCATTGCGATGCAGCGGGCCAAGCCGACGAGGATGAGTCCGGTCCTGTAGGAAGGTTGATTGCCTAAGAATATCCATGCGAGACTGAACATTACCGCAGGTCCGATTAGCCAGTTGAGGGCTATGGACGCCAAAAGCATCGACTTGTCGGAGAGGCTCTGGTGAAGTTTGTCGTACCTGATCTTCGCCAAAGGCGGATACATCATTACCAACAGGCCGATAGCGATCGGCACCGAAGTCCCTTGGATAGTTAGCGATCCAAGCATCGAGGCCAGCTGGGGAATCAATTTCGAAAGTGAAACACCAAGTGCCATCGCGACGAGGATTAAAAGAGGTAAAAATCTATCCACTCGCGATAGTCGAATCCGCTCAGTATTTTTTTTGGCAGATGAAGAGAATATCGCTGATCCACTTATTGACACCCGAGTCGCTCCTTTTGTGAGTAGCTGGCCTTTTTGGCCAAGGAAATAAGTGAGTTTGCATAGTCGATGAGAGAGCTGGAGACGATTCGGTAGTAGGTATTCCTACCTACGGCTTCGGATTCTACGATCCCGAACTGCTTGAGTACCTTGAGGTGATGCGAGATAGTCGGTTGTTTGGCACCGGTCAATTCGACGAGGTGGCAGGTGCAGAGCTGCTCGTCGGCGAGCAAATCAAGGATTTCGCGCCGCAGCGGATCCGCAAATACTAGGGATATATCAGGTTCAGTTGATATAGACATAGATTGATTATAGCTTGAGTCTTCCCCGGTTAGGCATTAGGTTTATGGGTGGGGTTGGAGAAAATTTCCGAACGGCTAGCCGGAATTACGACTAGAGGATCGCTAAGTTTTAAGGCTGTTGGCTAGGAGGGTTTGTGGGTAAGGTCCCTGAAGGAAGTCCTAAACGAGCGGATCCTCAAGAGGGAAAGCCGGTCAGGGCTAACCTTGCTCTGGTCGTGATAATGACGGGTGTGCTCATTACCGCCGTCGATACGACGATCGTAGTTCTGGCATTGCCGGTGATTGAGCGCTCACTCAAAGTCGCCCTCGCCGACGTGATCTGGGTTGTTATCGGCTACCTACTGATCATCACACTGTTAGCCACTCAGGTCGGCAGGCTGGGTGACATGTTCGGGCGAGTTCGGATGTATGAAGCCGGCTTCTTGGTATTCGTCTTAGGTTCCGCGCTTTGTGCTCTGTCATGGAATGAAGTCTCAATAATCTCCTTCAGAATCCTTCAAGGAATAGGCGGTGCGCTGATAAGCGCAAACAGCGGGGCGATTATTGCGGATCTGTTTCCGAAAGAAAGGAGGGGACGTGCTTATGGCTACAACGCAATCGGATGGAGCCTAGGTGCCGTTCTCGGAATAGTCGTCGGAGGGGCAATAGTCACCTATTTCTCTTGGCGCTGGATCTTTTGGATTAACGTCCCCATCGGAGTAGCTGCGCTGGTTTTAGCGTTTCGTGTACTTCCGAGCAATAACACCAGAGAGAAGCACCATATCGACCTGGTCGGGATGTTGACTTTGGGTCTAGGACTCTTTGGAATCCTATGGGCAATGACAAAGCTTGCCACGTCTACCCTAGATGCCTCATTGATTGCATACGCAGTCTCCGGGGTGGTCTTGCTCGTGGCCTTCGTGCTGATTGAGAATCATCAGGCCGAGCCGATGATCCACTTGGAACTCTTTCGGATACCAACGATGACGCCGTCTCTACTGGCGGCGATGTTTCAAGCACTTGGAAACTACGCCGTACTTTTTTTGGTGATTATGTACCTCCAGGGTCCGAGGGGGCTATCGCCTCTCAATGCTTCTTTACTCCTGGTCCCTGGTTACGTCATAGGCGGGGCAGTAGGCCCCCTTTCTGGCAGAGTGTCAGACAAGGTGGGGTCGGTAATACCAGCGACCTTTGGACTGCTTGTCCAGGTTATCGCACTATTTTTCTATGCCCATCTTTCGGATACGACTGGGCTTTGGCTTGTGGTGGTGGTAAGCATAATCAATGGAATTGGTGGAAGTAGCTTCTTCCCAGCCAACAATTCAGCCGTAATGAAGGCCTCTCCGCAGGAAGTTTTCGGTATCGCATCTGGGATGCTTAGGACATTCGCCAACATAGGAATGGTCTTCTCCTTCTCTTTAGCGATCCTGGTCGCATCCAGATCGATTTCGAGAAACCTAGCGTTTGCGATCTTTGTTGGAACAGCCAAACTAACCGGGCCGGTGGCGAGGGCGTTTACTACCGGTCTCCATGCGGCATTTTACGCCTCAATGGTGCTCATGATTATCGCAGCGGTGCTGTCTGCGTCACGGCTAGTCTCGAGGGTTTCCAGGCGTGAGGAAGGACTATCCGCAGGAAGTTCGAGTGCTTGAATAGCTCCACTTGCTAGATCATCGCCAAAGACCATCATCGGTGTCGGCTTCGAGCCGCCTGATCAACTTTAGAAACCTCTCTGGAAGCAACAAGTATCGCGGTGGATTGGTGAGACTAGAATCGCTATTGATCCTTGCTGAAAGGTTCTGGTCTTGTTCCGAATAGAAGTAGCAAGTGCATCTGAGAATGAGGAGTCTTGATGGACCCGTCAGAAGTACCTGATATCCCAGAAGTGGCATCAGGCATAAAGGGTAAAGAGGCCCACAAACTTATCAGGGCCACGAAAAAGATCGGTCAAGTGCTATTCAACTCGGACGGGAGTGCGATTGGTGAAGTCGTCGATATCGTAGTTCGGTGGGATGGACAAGATCCTCATCCACTTGTCACCGGACTGGTTGCAGACGTTGCCGACTTGGGCAAAGTTTTCGTATCGTCGGCGAGACTGACCACGTTCACGAAAAACAATAATGTCGTGCAGCAAAGAGAGGACGGGTTTCAGCCGTGGGAGAGGCGCCGTGGTGAGCTGCTCTTGAATGAGGACTTTATTGGTCGACAAGTTGTCGATACCGACGACGTGCGGGTGCTTAGGGCGAGAGATCTTTTTCTAGCTCGTCTAGCGGGACAGTACCGCTTAGTAGCGGTCACCGGGAAGAAGAAGTTCCGTCTCCCTGAAGCCGGGGAAGAACAAGAAAATGAGGGGGACCTCGTCGACTGGGCGGACATACACCCCTTTGGCGACCCAGGATCAGAGCTCAGGCTTAAATTTCCCCACGAGGGACTGAAGCGGCTCCGTCCAGGAGATCTAGCAGACATCCTCGAGCATCTGGACAAGGAGGCTAGGGACGAGCTGACATCGACTATGGATCCGGAGTTTGTCGCCGACGCTATCGAGGAGATGGAACCTGAAGAGGTGGAGGAGCTGCTGATAGATACCGATCCGTCGAAAGCGGCTTCGCTGATTTCAAAGATGGAGCCCGACGAGGCGGTCGACGCGCTGAGGGATCTAGGTAGAGCCGAAGCAGATGAGATTATAGCGAAGCTTCCATTGGCGGTGGCGAGGCAGATAAAGGCGCTCTTGGACTATCCCGAGGCGATGGCGGGTGGCTTCATGACGACCACCCTTGTAGTGGCGCAACTGGCAGAGACCGTCGAGGAAGTAATAGAGAAACTTAAAGGGTTCAGGGAGCATTCGGTTGATATCGACGGGGTAGTAGTGGTCGATGAAGATGGAGTTTTCATCGACGACCTTGGACTTTTCGACATCTTAGTCGCCTCGCAAGAAGATCTTGTCTTCGATCTTGTCCATGAAGTTGAACCGGTCATGGTTGGCGCTGACTACATGGTCAAAGAGGTAGTGGACAAGCTGAAGGCCTCGCGAAGGTCTTCGGTAATAGTGGTGGATGAGGGTCTGCACCCAATAGGACGGGTCCTCGCTGATGACGTAATCGACGCATTAGGAGTGGGTTCGGGCTTTCGCTTCAGAATGCCGTGGAATCGTTAGCGAGCATTTCCTGCTAGCTCCACTTTGACAACTTGTGTGTTGATGCAAAAGGGCGGTCTCGACGTGATCTGAAGGTGGAAAAGGCACCTTTAGAATTAGCAAGTCCGGCTAAAGCGCCTCTGGAGCTGGGTTCGACAATTTCGCTCTAGTGTCCTGCGAGTTGAGCGATCTTGATGACTACCAACACCACGGCTAGCACCAAGTAGAGGCGAAGGACGGTCAATCCAACCCGACTCGTAAGGCGGATCTTCGCTTTGGGGAGGGTGTCTAAAGGTGGGGTGCGCCAAGTGTCTTTGTCGATCGGCTCAGCAGGATGCTCGGGCATACCCTCCGCTATCTCTTGCTTGCGAGAGGGCAGTTTTGAGCTCACAAATCCGGCCAGCCCCGCTAGCGCTCCAACCCCAGCACCAATCAAAAGACCAGTGGTGAGTTGCGAACCGGTGATTGTGGGGAACATGGTAGCTGCGGTCAAGGCCAGAGACATGAGAATGAGAATCCACACGATAGCTCCAGCCACGACATTTCTGATCGGCGTGTTGATCCAAGGACCAAGGACATCCTTGTCATTGCATAACAGGACCAAAAACACAGTGGCAGAAGGCAGCAGTATGCCAGCGAGCGCCTGAACTCCGGTGGTGATTAGACCAAGCGGTGCATTTGGAATTAGCACGACGATTGCGCTAACCACCAGGAGGCCCGCGTAGATGAGGTAAAAGACCGGTGCCCTTCTCGGACTCCAGTGGAGCGAATGCCGTACTTTAAATACGTCCCCTAGTGCGTAGGTGGTGGATAGAGTAACGGCGGATGCACCTATTAGCGAAGCGTCTAACAGGACAATTGCGAAGAGACCCCCGACAACCCCACCAGCGTGTGCTTTGAGTGAATTAGCGGTATCAAGCGCATTGGAGAAGTTCCCGAAGGCGTGTGTGTGGCCTAGTGCGTAGGCGGTTACGCAGACCAGAGCGGCTGCGCCAATTTCGGTCAATACGACGCCGATTGCTGTGTCTGCGCGTTCGTACTTGATCCAACGCGGCGTTATCCGCTTGTCTACTACGTTTGACTGCTGAAAGTAGAGCTGCCAAGGGGCTATTGTCGTACCGACGATTGCGATTATCAGGAGCAATAGTCCGGCGTTAAGTCCACCTGGAAAGTTCGGTATGAGAGTGTACTTTGTCGCCGTAGCGTAGTTTGGGTGGACCAAAATTGCCATGGGAATCACCGCCAGATTTAAAGCGATGAGTCCGTACATCCACCTTTCCCATTTTCTGAAGCTTCCACCAGAAGCAAACAAAAACAGAAGGATCCCGGCGGCCGGTATGCCGATGTAGCTGGGAATACCGAAGTATCTAAGGGCTAGGTCTACCCCAATGAACTCCGTTATCACGGTCAAAGCGTTCAGGATGAAGAGGTCGATGACCGAAAATGCGCCCCAGAATTTTCCAAAACGAGAAAAGATGAGCCTGGCGTGACCGACTCCGCTTACCGCCCCGAGCCTAACGACCATCTCCTGATTGATATAAAGTACTGGAACCAGAAGTAGGAGCGTCCACAGCAGGTGCGGTCCGTAGTTCTGGCCAGCTTGGGCGTATGTTGCGACTCCACCGGCGTCGTTGTCGCCCACCATGACCACGAGTCCGGGACCCATGATTGCCAACAGTGTGAAGATCTTGCGCCAACCAGTGCGCCGCCCCTTATTCTGATCGACTTTAACGGTTCCAAAGGCGCCGATAATATCGCCAAGGTGTGCTGAGTCTAAAACTGCGCTTGGTTGGGTGGAGATTGACTGATTGCTCTCAGTAACAACGCTTGGGGCCTTCACCCTTGGTCTTACCCGCAAAAGAGTCTTTCTTTTTTCGGTCATCCTGTCTCCTAGAGGGGTTCGCGTGGTGTCAATGAGCCCCGAGGACAGATCGAAAGATCGGCTAATGGCCTAGGAGCGACGACCGGTGGTCGAATATTCTTTCGTTGTGGGCACCAAGGCCCACAGACTTGGGGGTTTAATTGTTCTCGACCTCCTTCTACGCTCTATTTTGGGAATCCACAGGATTGCGCAAGCTAGACCTCAATGCGACTATCAGCATTTGAGATGCTCCTACCATGGTAATTAGTTGAGATTTTTTTCGGGTCAAAGCGGAAGAAACTTGTGCGAATAAGCCCAAGTAGACTCGGAGAATTCAGGGAGTTTTTCCGCGTTGTTCAATGTAAGTTCAAATGGATTTTACCTAACACCAGGGCCGGAAATGCAACTAGTACTGCCTAGCTGGATCGGGCCCTGTTCGTCCTGAAGAAATCGATGGCATCCTCTGCGTGCGAATTCATGTTGAATTCGGACTTGAAGATCGCTAGCACAGTTGAATCTTTATCGATAACGAAAGTTTGTCGCTTGGTCCGGAGAACTCCAATTGACCTCTTGACTCCGAAGGCTTCGGCTACCGAGCCGTCTTCGTCGGACAAAAGAGGGTAATCGAAGCCGTAGGTATCGCTGAATTTTTTCTGCTTGTCAACCTTGTCCATTGAGATGCCAACTCGCTGAACCCCCAATTGGTCAAACTCGGACTTTAGATCACGGAAGTGACAGCTCTCTTTGGTGCATCCGGCGGTCATCGCTGCCGGGTAGAAGAATAGGACCACTGGACCACCTTCTAACACCCGAGCGAGGCTCAGTGGATCGCCATCTTGATCCTTCAGTGTGAAGTCAGCTACTTTGTCTCCGATTTTCACTTCGCATTGCACCTTTCACTACTGACTGGTACAAGACGTTGTCGTCCGCATTTATTCCTTTTGTACCCGGCCGAGAACCCGGCCAGCGGAGTCGGTGACATTGAGGTGGGACAGGAGCTGCCTCGGCAAGTCACCTCATAATGAAGTAGCTAATGGCTAGGTAGTTACAGACTGCAGCCGCTAGCACGAAAGAGTGAAATACCTCGTGGTACCCAAAAGTGTTTGGCCAGGGATCAGGCTTTTTGGTCGCATAAGCCAGCGCGCCAAGAGAGTAAAGGATTCCACCAGCAACTATAAGTGCCAGCGCCCAAGCACCTGAAGAGTGATATAGGTCTGGGAGTACCCAAACCGCGGCCCATCCGAGGGCAAGATAAACCAGCGCAGATACCCACTTAGGGGCGTCTAACCAGATCATCTGCTGGGCGACCCCGAGTAGAGCTCCACCCCAAACGACCCATAGAACGATATCTCTGGTGTTCCCGCTGAGTCCAATGGCCGCTACCGGTGTATATGTTCCAGCGACAGCGAGGAAGATTGTCGAATGGTCGGCGCGGCGCATTCTTCTTCGTGCCTTAGCGGACCATTTTGGCACGTGCAAAGCCGCACTGGTTCCAAGCATCGCCGAAATGGCAAATGCGTAGATCCCGACGGCGAGCATGTCTGCATCATTAGGTGCCCTGAGAAGGATTTCGATTCCGCCAAATATTGAAACGACAAATCCCCAAAGATGTAATCGTCCTCGCAAGCGCGGCCTTACAACGACCGGGGGGGATTCACTTTGTTGTTCATTGCCCATATTTCATCTGTCTATTCGGACCATTGCGGACGCAATTGGTTTCACGTTTGACTAGCTGGCTATTCGTGTGGGTAAAGGGACCCACGAATTTTGGCTAGCCCCGAAAACTATGTTAGGGCGTAGTGGCGAACAGACCATTCGGTTGAGTCACGCACTGGCATTAGATGCGACATCAACGGCAACTGTGTTCGATTTGGCAAAATCTATTAGGTCTTCGAATCCGTTACCTTCGAATGGCCGTCGCCATCTGTTCGGCCCTCATCTCCCATCAAAGCGATCGCTCGATCGACCGCCGATTCAACACTGGAGAGGAAGTTTTCCTCTTTAAACTGAGCCGCTAGATCTCTTTCGTGGAGCCTCGTCTCAAGCGCCGAATCCATCCTGGCCCAAACGACTCGGATCTTCCGGTGACTTAACTCCTTGATCATGTCGGAGGCTGCCTCCGCCGCGGTGTAGTCGATGTCCTCCACTCCTGCGGCATCTAGCACCAAAGCTTTACATTTTGGAGTGGTCTTGTCGATTGCGCTGAGGATATGCCGTTTGATGAACTGTATGTTACCAAACCACATTGGGCCCTCTATAAGGTAGACGAGCAATGATCCGACACTTTCAGTTGGCGTATCTGAAGGTTCGACCCAATGATCGGTCCCGGTTTCGCGCTGCAAGACCCTCAAACGTGGTTGTGCTGCGAGGCGGATTCGATAGGCGAGTGAGACCAAAATGGCTACTATTACACCCTGCTCAATTCCGAGGGCTGCGATTGATAAGAAGGCTACGAGCGCTAGTGCAAATTCGGCCTTATTGTAATTGATGACTGTCCTTAACTCCTTGATTCTTACCAGCCGGGTAGCTACTACGAGCAAAATCGCAGCGAGGGTGGCGTTTGGCAGGTCGGTGATCAAAGGCGTGGCCAACAGAGCGATTCCGAGCATGACAAGAGCTGCAAAGGCGCTAGTGAGCTGAGATTTTCCACCGGCCTTGACTACTAATGCCGTTCTTGGAGGACTCGAGTCCACCGCGAATCCGCCGGTAAGTCCGGCGATGACGCTCCCAGCCCCCACGCCAACTAGGTCCGCGTCGATGTTTGCCGCTTCGCCGGTTTCGGTCGCGACCAGTCTCGCCGTAGCAGCGGTTTGGACCACCGATACGTATGCGACGGTGAGGGCGGTCCCAAGTACCATCTTGAAGTTCGAAAAGTTGATGGTTGGTAGTCCAAGAGAGGGGAGGCCACCGCTGACCTTGCCGAGGATAGTCACCCCGTGATTCTGTAGATGAAATAGCGGTACGCAGACGATCGTAGCTACTAGCGCTACGAAAGCTCCGGGAATTCTGCGATCAATTTTTTCGGACAAATACACAATCAAGATGACGGAGATTGCGATGCCAAGGCTCCAAAAGTTGGTCGAGCCGATGTCTTTGATTAGGTGGCTCAACTTGGACAGCACGGTGGCTCCCCCTTTGGGAAGACCCAGTGCATTTGGGAGTTGTCCGAGCACGATTTCTAATGCAATACCGGCCAATATTCCATCGACCACCGGAGTGGACATTAAATCGGCTATCCAGCCCAGCTTAAGTAGGCCCGCAAAAACGACGAAACCCCCGGCGAAGAGGGCAACCATGGTGACGAGATGCTGATAGTTGGCGCTGCCAGCTGGAGCAAGTAGGACTACGGCAGTAGCAAAAATCGGCGCTATCGTCGAGTCGGCGCCTACAGACATTTGTCTAGTCGATCCAAATATCAATATGGCGACCGATCCCGCCACAAAAGCATACATACCCAAAAGCGCCGGCATGTTTGCGAGTCTCGCAGTCGCAATCTGCTCTGGTATTGCGATGGAGATAAGCGCTATTGCCGCTACAAGATCGCGGGATATCCACGAGCGACTGTATCCCTTTAGAGTGCCGAGCGGCTCTATCCCGGGAATGTTCATTGCTTTGAGGTTAGCTAATTTAGCGCTGCTCTGCTGGTCAAAAAGTTGTGATAATGGCCGGTTTCAGCCAAATTCTCAGAATTGGCGGTCAGGTCGGTACTAGAAGAGCATAAATAAGGTGGCTATTTGGTGGTCAGACCCTCGCCGACTTTTTGCCATCCAGCTGGAGCTAGAACCCTGAAGAGCCCCACCGCTAGCAGAAATATCCCGAATGCGAGCGCTAGAGCAATGACCGACATCGCAGTTCCTCCACCAAAGTCATAGCCGGCGGTGAGCTTGTTTATCGATACCGATATCGGTGGGAGGTTTGGGGCATATAAGAGTTGAGAGAGTGGCAACTCTAGGAGTGTCTTGGCGAAGGTTAGTAACCATGCCCATAACACCGGACGAGCAAGCAGGGGGAGCTGCGTCTTTAACCAGCTGACGTGCCCGTTTGCGCCGTGAACCCTTGCAGCGTCCTTGAGATTCGACTGGATCTGAGAAACTGGTCCGACAAGAAGTCGTGCCGTCGAGGGTAGGGCACCGGCAAGGTATCCGAGAGCCAGGAGCTTGGTAGTCCCGTAGAGGTTAATACCGATCAAGGACATTTCCGGCAGGTTGTAGAAGAAGATGTACCCCGCCGCAAGGACTATTCCAGGAAGTGCTACCGAGCCCAACATGACCAGGTCTATCAGCTTCGCAGCCGTCTTTGCCTTCCTATTAGTCATTGCCCTTGCCACTGCTATACCGAGGGCCACCGCGAGAGTGGCGGTCAAAAATGAGAGGGCGGTGGATAGGGAGAGTGGTGCAAAGAGTTGCGGTGAATGCAGCACCTCTCGATAGTTAGCGAGCGTCAAGTTGTGAACGCTGAAGTTCGCCCCAAAGTTAGATAGCAAAGATGCGCTGATCACCCCGATCGCCGGAACTCCTAGTGCAACTGCAAAGAAGACGGTCAGGGTCGCTGTCGCCAACAACTGCCCTTTATTCGAGAGAACGCTGAGCCTAGGGACCCTTGTTCTCCCTGATAGGACTTCATAGCTGCGACCCCGTAGGGCTTTTGACTGAACCAGAATTGGAATGCCCGCAGCGGCAACGAGTACCCAGCCAATCGCCGCAGCTACTCCAAAGTTTAAAGGAAAAGAGTCGATTGCATTAAAAAGGGAGTAGGTGGCTACTGGGAAGTTTGCTTGAGCGGCCAAGGTCGACGCAACGCCAAAATCGCTCATTGATTCGGCGAACACGATAGCTAAAGCCGACATAATCGCTGGAGCAATCATCGGCAGAACTGCTCTGATCGTCTTGAGTACCCCGCTGCCATGTACCCTAGCGGCATCTTCGAACTCAGAACCGAGCCCAAGCAGCCCAGAGCTGATAGCTAAATAGGCAAATGGCGTACCTGAAGTGCTCAAGACGACGATGACTCCAACCGGACCGAAGAAGATGTGGTAGAAGCCAGAGGTATTTATGCCAATGTTGTAGAGAACTCCGTGGGGCTCGAATAGGCGCTGCCAACCCTCGGTCACTAAGTAGGTGGGTACGAGGAGGAGAATCCAGATCATCATTGACCACCATTTTTTGGCGATCACGTTGGTTCTTTTGGTCAGAATGGCTAGAAAAATCCCAGCTACGGCTGCGAGCAAGGCGGAAAATACCGACACTACCAGGGAGTCGAGTATTCCACGAAGGGTAGAACCCGCTAGAGCGTGCTTGAAAGATGCTAGACCCGTCAGGTCCATTGGAGTTCCCAGCAGACCCGGTATGATCGCCTGGCCCAAAAAGGCCAAGACAGGTATAATCAGGAGCAGGCCCATGATCACCCAAAGTGTCACCGATGGTATCTTGGGCATTAAAGACCCAAAGGAGCCGGAAACTAGTCTCCGGCTCCTCGAATCCGACGCAGTTGTCCTTTGGAGTTCATCGACAACCATCAGGGGCTGCTAGCTATCCGACGATATTGTTGGTGAACCAGGTATTGATCGTTCCCTCTTGCGGCCCCCACTGGTATGGGTTGACTACCTGGGTTTGTATCGAAGAGATCGACGGAACCGCAGACAGGGGATTAGTACCCGTGAGTACTGGCCAGTAGAGGGAGTCGCCCGTTGGGTCTCCAGATTGCATAGCTTTCTGACCAGCTGGAGAGAGAACGAACTGGACGAATTTTTTAGCTTCGGCTATTACAGCTGGTGGCATCTTGCCATCGATTCCGATGACACTGGGTATTGGAGTGGATGGCGCTAAGAAAACAGTCTTGATGCCTGGCGCCTTGATTCCGGCGCCGATGCCTGCCGAGCTTTGGATTAGGGCGAGCTTGATCTGACCGGTCTCGAGTGCGTGCAACGTGTCTCCATTGGTCTGGAATACCTGAAGGCCGTTGGCTTTTAGCTGCGAGTAGTAGGCTTCCCCCTGGGTCACTCCGCCCAGATAGTTCATCATCCCTGCCACGAAGGGGAACGTCGGACCGGAAACTGCTGGGTCATTCATCCCGATCTGACCTTTCCAACTGGAAGAGAGTAGGTCAGACCAGGTCTTTGGCGGATTAGACACTACCGAAGAGTTGTAGACCAGAGTTCCAGCCATGGTCAGACCCGTGGGGATGTAACTCTTATCCGCCGGGATAAGCGCTTTCCCGAGGGAGTTGAAGTTGACATTGGGTTCCCAGCCCTTAAGCAGCATTCCTTGTGTATCCATAGATGCGAATGACTCGTCACCATCGACCCACAGGAGTCCCCACTTTGGATTGGACGCCTCGGCTTGTATCTTTGTGAGGAGGGGACCGGTCGAATCATCGTCCAGCGAAACCGGTATCCCGGTAGCTTTATGGAAGGCGTCGACGGTGGAGGAGTCGTAGCCCTGAGCGGAATATACCACAAGTGTCGGCTGGGTTTTTGAAGCCGACGCCAGGGCACTTGAAGCGGTGCTCGACCCACAAGCCGCCAATATCCCACCAAGTGCGAGTAGTGTACCGCTCGTTGTTAGGGCTCTAGCGCGAATTTTGCTCGGCCCACCGGATCTGATTTGGTGAGATCCGGATCTTTCGTATTTGGTATTTTCAGTCACGGCACAATACTTGTCGTGTCAATGAAACGCTGGGTGCCCAACGGGTGAATTCGGGGTTGACTCCTTGTAAATTGTTGGTACTGCGAGGGTAATTTATCCAAAACTTTGGAGAAATGGCTGGCTAGGCGATTGGATGGCTAGCAATGATGTGCTCTGGCGCGACTAAGTGGAACCAACTAGTTGGTTGTTTGCGGTGAAAGGCTCGCCGCTGAATAGCTCCACGACCTCGCGGAACCATGTAGAGCAGATTCCTCGGCAAGCGATTTTGATCGCTTTGGGAATGTATCCGGCGGTGACAATCCGGATTTAGAAACGGAGTCATTCCAAGTGCACCTGGGATGTCCTGTGCCCTTGTGCAGCTTCAACATAGTATATGGTGATGTTTGTCACCGACTCTGAGCTCATAGAGTGCGCTTTTGCCAGCCGGTTCGTTTCTGGCCACTTTAGGGTTGACCTCGCCTAGATTACGACTTGGCCCCAGAGCGCAAGGTGACATTAGGACTCGCCCAGCAGGTCATCTCTGATCTTGCCACCGCATTACCATAGGTTCAGTCTTATCCTTGAGTTGGCGATAGCAAGTCTTTGACGCCAGGTATCCGCGATCTGTTTTCATACTTTTGGATGACAGATTTGCCACTTCTAGCGGACACCTGCCTAAGGAGTCCCATCATAGTTTGGTCTAATGACTACAAAAGTATCAACATACGCCGCTTCGGGGTTGTTGGAAGGTGATGACGATAGCAATATCGTTACGACTAGGAACCTTACCAAGAAGTTTGGGGACCGAATAGCGGTCAACAAGGTTAGCCTTGCGATTCCGAGGGGTATTGCCTTCGGATATCTCGGCCCAAACGGCGCCGGCAAGACGACTCTGATCAGAATGCTTCTCGGGCTCACTCAGCCTACATCTGGCGAGATGGTGCTTAGGGGATATCGGCTTCCGTCCCACAGAAGTGCCGCTCTTTCAAAGGTCGGTGCGATCATTGAAGAACCGCGCTTCCATCCTCACTTAACCGGGAGGGAGAATCTCGAAGTCTTTGCTTCGGTTAGGGACAAAGAAGCATTCGGAAGGATCTCCGGCGCACTAGAGCGCGTCGGCCTCGGGGAGCGCGCTACCGAGAGGGTCCGTGGGTACTCCCTCGGCATGCGTCAGCGGCTTGGGATAGCCCGGTGTCTACTGTCGGATCCGGAGCTTTTAATCCTCGATGAGCCGATGAACGGTCTGGACCCCGGTGGGATTCTGGAATTTAGGCACCTGATACGGAGTTTTGTCGACGAAGGGCGAACCGTCGTCATCTCATCCCACCTTTTGGATGAGATAGAGAAGACCTGCGACGCAGTGGCGATCGTTGACAGCGGGCAAGTTGTCAAACAGGGCAATCTGTCCGAACTTACCGGCATTTCGACCGGGACGGCACTCTTCGAAGTGAATTCGAGCGACCTTGCGCAGTCGATCATAGCTGAAACGAGGTTAACCCTTGGAGTCACCAAGATTTCAGACACGGAGCTGCGGGTGCAACTTGCAAAGGGGATCCCTACCTCGCAGATTACCAAGGCTTTAGTAGATGCAGGGATAGCTGTGGAGTCGATTCTCAATGAAACTACCAACCTTGAAGATGAATTCTTGGCTATTACAAATAAGAGTGGAGTCCAACTATGACCACGATAGATTATGGGTGGCTCGCACGGTCGATGAGCAAGGCCGAGTTGACCAAGCTGAGGAAAAGGCGAGGACTCTTCTGGACTACCTTGCTTTTGAGCTTTGGATCGGTTGTCGTTTATTACGCAGTTTTAGAGATTATGCACCTCATCTCCCCGGCAACCCACGGCGTGGCCGGAGGAGCGCTTAATCTCTCTCGGGCGATAAACATAGAAACACTCATCGGGGGTACGGCGGCAATTCTTGTTGGGGCCAACGCTGGAGCGGGAGATTCCAATGGAGTATTTAGGGATCTAGTCGCGACAGGCAGGTCCCGGGTAGGGCTCTTTTTCGCCCGGATTTCTGGAGCGGTCGGAATGTTCTGGCCGATGCTCATCGCTGCATTCCTGACCATGACACTGGTAAGTACGACCCTCGCAGGTAGCGGGGTGAACTCGGCCCCGAGTTTGGGGACACTCGCCCACTACGGGGCGATAGCCTTATTGTCCACGACCTTTGAGCTGCTCCTGGCTCTGGGACTTGCATCCTTTACCGTTTCGAAGTCGGCGACGATAGCCGTCTTGATGGCATGGGAATTCATTGTCCAACAGCTGCTTTTGCTCATAACATGGTTTGGGGCATTTAGAGAGATACTCCCGCTGTCGTCCATCGGACGGCTCTCGCCCAGGTCTCACGGTCCACTGCGGTTCGTTCCTGGCGAGAGTGCATTTGTCGCAGTAGCAGTGCTCGTCGTATGGACTGCGCTAGCGGTCTGGCTAGGTGCCTTCAAGACGAAACGGATGGACGCATAGGGCTGGTGGGGAATTCACCTGCTTTAGGATCTGAATTAGCCATGACCTATAGCCTTGACCATTTTCTTAGCGTCGACGGATTGGCCCTTCGTCGACGCTTGTCTGATCGGTACTTTGATCTTGCACTAGTCCTGGGTTTATCGCTATTACATCTCGTTACAGGGGTGCTTATAGTACTTTTCGTCAGTCGAGACCACGGACACTACTTATTGACTTTGCTTGGAACGGCGGCGCTGATACTCGGCGATCTTTCGCTGACCAAGAGACGTTCAAGTCCGGCGTTTGTGCTCGCTTGCACCCTTGGGGCGTTCTTTCTGGCCGAGCTAGTAAAGGGATTCTCGGTCCCGATCTTCGACGCACCTATTGCCCTAATAGTGGCAATCTATTCATATGCACTACTGTCTCTTCCTCAGAGGCTGCTGAAAACGGCTTTTTTGACTTGGTTTGCTGTGATAGTGGCAATGTCGATGGCCACACCATTTTCTTGGGGAAGCCTCTTTGGGGTCATTGCTATTGCGACACTGGTTGTCGGTGTGGGTTCAACCACCGGGTTATATGCCGGGATTCGCCGAGAGTACGTCGCCCAACTAATTGAGAGGACAGAAACCCTAGCGAGGGAAAGAAACCTGCTGGCCGATAAGGCGGTTGCCGAGGAGAGGGTAAGGATTGCTAGAGAGCTTCATGATATCGTCTCGCACCACATCGCTCTCATGGTTATAGAGGCCAACGCAGCGAGGGCTACGCTGACGAGCCAGCCGTCTAAAAGCGCCGAGATGATCGATCAGGTAGCCAATTCTGGCCGAAGTGCATTGAATGAGATGCGTCGAATGCTCGGAGTTTTGAGAACCGCTGACCTTGATACCGCTCCGCTTGGTCCATCTCCCGGAATCGACGAGATCAGGGGACTTGTCCACAGAACCGAGGAAGCCGGAATATCGATCGAATATGTGTTGGAGGGGGATTCATCTTCCCTGACCGAACAGGTTCAGCTGTCCTGCTATCGGATCGTTCAGGAGGCACTGACTAATGTCATCAGATACGCACCTTCATCGCATACTTCGGTGAGGGTGGCGATTTCTCAAAGCGAGATAGAGTTGGCTGTGCTGGACGACGGCCCTGGTGAGGCATCGAAGAAGCGTACAGGTCATGGTATTGCAGGCATGCGGGAGAGGGTAGCCATCTTCGGTGGAAATCTTGTAGCTGGAAACAGAATTGCCGGTGGTTTTGAAGTTAGAGCCTCAATCCCGGTAAGGGGACAAGGACAGCCTTGATAACAGTGCTCATTGCAGACGACCAGCCGATGATTCGTTCTGGATTTAGATTGATCCTCGAGGCCCAAGGTGACATTGATGTAGTCGCAGAGGCAAATGACGGTTTGCAGGCGGTAGACCTTGCCGAGCGACTTAAGCCCGATGTGGTCTTGATGGATATAAGGATGCCCCAGATGGACGGGATCGAAGCGACGAGGCAGATCAACTCGGCGAAGGTTCTGATCCTCACAACATTCGACCTTGACGAATACGTCGTTTCGGCTCTGGCGGCTGGTGCAAGCGGATTTCTGCTTAAAGATTCGACCGCAGCAGAGTTAGTCGGAGCGGTGAGGTCGATAGCAAAGGGAGACGCTGCACTTTCCCCTTCGGTCACCAAGACAATTTTGGACCTCGTTCGAGAAAGACCAGCCTTTAGATATGAGCCCCCGGCAGAGGTCGAAGATCTCAGTGCGCGAGAACTCGAAGTACTAAAGTGCCTGGCCCAAGGGTGGTCGAATCAAGAGATTGGCGAGCACCTTTACCTTTCCGAAGCAACGGTGAAGACCTACATCTCCCGGATTCTGTTCAAGCTAAAGCTGCGAGATCGAGTGCAGGCCGTAGTTTATGCGTTCAGATACGGCCTCTATAGCGAGTGAAGTAGTCCGGCATGCACTTGAGGGTCATGGAGCCGTAACGCCTTAGGTATTGCTGTGATTTATAAGCGAAGTTCCCGGGCGAAATGATCGTTAGCCTCTCCGGATTTCAAGGCTTATCTGGCAGAGGTTCAGGGGTAGTCTCGGAATTGCGCTGACAGGTTTTATTAATTTGCTCATCTTTTTGCTGAGCTCGCTCAGCGCGGACCAGGTATTTTGCCTTCGGCTGACTATCCCGACAGACTGTGCATAAGGTCTAGCTGAAATTAGTCACAGATGGCCTGGGTGCATAGAGGCGGCTCAAGAAGCTGATTGTTTTGTAACGCTAACTTCTACAGGTGAGCTTTGTGAGTGGCAAAGATTCGAAGACGCTTTGAGGGTCGGAGCTTAACCATTCGAGGCGGCCAGAGCTTACCGCGGGTGCACCGACTACATAACTTTTTGAGCTGGCAATTTTAGCCCTGGGGAGACACCAGCTTTTTGAGCGGGGCATCAGTATCATCCACTTTGATCCATATGATAGCAGCGAGCCATTTGGCAAAAGATAAAGCGGCTGAGGTTGCTCCGAAGGAGTTGTGCCGGCCCCTGGTTGTTGGGGGAGCGACACATAGCTCCATGTCACGCCGCTGTCGTAAGTGACTCTCAGCGGGTAGTTCGATTCACCAGCAACTAGTAGCGCAGATTTTGGCCCAAGCGGGACTATTTCGGCAAAGTTGCAGCTGTTTATTGAGTAGGGCCACATGGTCTTTTTCCAGCTTAAACCTCGGTTCAATGAGTAGACGAGGTTGGTTGGCATCCCATTCATCGCGCAGTTATCGGGCGTAGTGGGTTCTATTTCTACACACGGTCCAGATATTGGACATTTGGGGGTCGAAGTCGTCCAGGTCTGGCCACCATTAGCCGTAGTTTCCATCGTCCCGATCAATGAGTTTGCAACGTTGAAATAGGCTTCAACTTCAGGCCCTCTGGTAAGAAATGATGAAAAGTCGATCGGACTAAAGCCGGTAGGAATTGGCACGGATTTCCAGGTGGATCCCAAGTCGGTCGAATAGAGCGGGTCTAGATAGACCGGCGGGGCGGGCTGGTTGGCCGGGGTGACACGGAA
>JABEUM010000072.1 GCA_013044475.1 Acidimicrobiaceae bacterium
ACCTTGACGGAGTCTTTGGATACCCTCGATTCGGCGAGTATCCCACCGAGCTTCTTTTCATCGACATAGAGGTCGTTCGGCCACTTCAGACCCACCTTTATCGGATAGATATCCTCGATGGCTTCCGCCATAGCTACCGCCGACAAAGAGGGCAGGACGTGTATCTGAGAAGGTGGCAACTTGGGCTCGAACAGTACTGACACTAAAAGCGAAGAATCTGGCTTGGAATTCCAGGCACGCTCTAATCTTCCCCGACCGCCGGTCTGAAATCTAGCGGTAACGACCAGGCCTTCACCAGTATCTGTCCCAAGGCGATCTATGATATACCGATTGGTGGAATCGACTGAATCTAGATTGATGACCTCAAAATTTACTGTGTTAGGAACGTTGTTTGGTAGCTTTTCATCTCCCACAGGTGTTAGGTTAGGCCGAATAGAGAAAGGGTCGAGTTGTTTAACAAGCTTCTAGTGGCGAATCGCGGCGAAATCGCCGTGAGAATCATCCGCACAGCCAAAGAACTCGGCATTGCGACGGTTGCGGTCTATTCAGAGTTAGATCAAGATTCCCTCCACGTCCGCTACGCTGACGAGGCCTATGCGCTCGGTGGCAAAAGTGCCGCTGAAAGTTACCTCAATACCGAAAAAATCTTGGACATCTTGGCAAAGTCCAATGCCGATGCCCTGCACCCCGGGTACGGCTTCTTCTCCGAGAATGCCGACTTCGCTAGGTCGATCACCGAATCCGGAATTAAGTTCATCGGACCACCCCCTTCCGCTATCGAGATCATGGGCGACAAGATCAGCTCCAGGATCGCCGCCCAGGCGGCCGGGGTTAACGGAGTACCCGGAACGACCGAGGTCCTAAAGGATCCGTCGGAGATAGTCGCTTTTGGCGAAGAGTTTGGATGGCCGGTAGCGATCAAGGCCGCTTACGGCGGTGGCGGCAGGGGGATGAGGGTAGTCAACTCCAAGGAGGAGGCAGCTTCCGCCCTCGAGTCAGCCCAGAGGGAGTCCGAAAAGGCATTCGGTAGGTCCGAGTGTTACATCGAGCGCTACCTCACCTGGCCTAGGCACATCGAGATGCAGGTCTTCTGCGACTCGCATGGCAATGGGGTCTGGCTAGGCGAAAGAGACTGCTCATGCCAGAGGAGGCACCAGAAGCTGATCGAAGAGTCTCCTGCGGCGAACTTTCCCGATGAAATCCGCCAGAGGATGGGTGAGGCTGCGGTCAAGGTGGCCCTCGCTTGCGGATACGAGAACGCCGGGACAGTCGAATTCCTATACCAAGAAAACGACTTCTACTTCTTGGAGATGAATACCAGGCTCCAGGTCGAACACCCAGTTACCGAGTTGATCGTCGGGAAGGATTTGGTAGCACTTCAGCTCCACATCGCCGCTGGCGAAGAGATTCCATTCAGCCAAGATCAGATCGAGCGGCGCGGAGCGGCTATCGAATGCCGAATCAACGCCGAGGATCCCACGGGTGGCAAATTCCTCCCTTCACCCGGGAAGATAACCAAATTTACCCGAGCAGATGGTTTTGGGGTAAGAACCGACTCCGGGTACGAAGCGGGCGACACGGTATCGCAGTTCTACGATAACCTCGTTGCGAAACTGATCGTCTGGGGCGAAGACCGCGATTCTGCGATAGCAAAGATGAAAAGGGCACTAGCCGAGACCGAGATCGAGGGGATAAAGACTACTATCCCCGCTCACCTGGCGATACTGAACGAGAGCGACTTCCAAGCGGCGCAACATTCGACAAAGTGGGTAGAAGGACTCGATTCGATCAAGGCGATCTCTGTTGCCACCGAAGACTCCATAGAGGGTGAAGAGTCTGAGACCGAGAGTCACGAAGTTCAGGCCGAAGTGAACGGGAAGAAGTTCACCGTCAAACTTCGACTGCCCAAGGGTTCAATCGCAACCCAGTCGACCCAGGCCCCGCAAGCACAAAAGAGGGCTAGGGCTCAGTCCTCGTCTCACCGCGGTGCTGGTGGTGCCGGTAGCGGCAAGGTCACCGTCCCAATGCAAGGGACCGTGGTCAAGGTCCTGGTAAGCGTGGGGCAGAACGTCGAGATCGGCGAAGCGGTGATCGTACTAGAGGCGATGAAGATGGAGAACTCAATCCTCGCTGAAAAGGCTGGTGTCATCAAAGAGCTGAAGGTCAAGCCCGGTGACACAGTGGGATCAGGGGACATAGTTGCCGTTATCGAATAGATCTATCCCCCGTTAGGTGGTCATGGCATTCTCTCTGGAGGCAACTCCGAAGAGAATCCATTTTCAGGGGGACCTTTCAAAAGGAGTTCAACCATATGGCGGAGTCTACAAAAGACAAGGTCAAGGTATATTTAGAGTCTTTGGCCGATAGGGCCGTAGGGATAAGCCACCAGATCCACTCGCACGCCGAAGTCGGCTTTGAGGAGTTTCGCTCTTCGGCGCTATTGAAGTCCGAATTCGAAAAGGATGGCTTCGACGTCGAATCTGGCTCCGCTGGCCTCCCTACGGCATTCGTCGCAAAAAAGGGGTCTGGAGAGCTACAGGTCGGCCTATGCCTGGAGTATGACGCACTGCCTGGTAT
>JABEUM010000073.1 GCA_013044475.1 Acidimicrobiaceae bacterium
CTATCCGGAGACCAATTTGGTCATGCGATTCTCGGTCAAAGATAGACCTGGCATCTCTTGAACTTTATCCCCCATGTCAGGAGGCCATGGAAGCAAATCGGATTAAAAACACTTATACCCCTTGGTAGTCAGATGGAGGGCAGATGAAGATAGTCGTAGCTGGGTCGTCAGGACTGATCGGATCGAGGCTCGTCGAAAGGCTCAGCCACCTAGGACACAAAGTGATCAGGCTGCGACACGGCGAATTGATGAACTCATCGACTGAGAGCGCAACCTGGAATCCAAGCGCATCCATGATAGACCTCTCGCAGGTCGGCCAAGTCGATGCAATAGTCAACCTCGCCGGGGAACCGATCGGAACCTCAAGATGGACCACCTCAAAGAGACAGAGGATCGTCGAGTCGAGGGAGAATGGGTCTCGAATTCTCGTCGAAGCGATGGGCAAAATGGAGACGCCACCAAAGTGCTTCCTCAACGGTTCTGCGATCGGCTATTACGGCGACACAGGCGATAGTGTCGTCGACGAAGATCGAGAGAGCGGCGAGGGTTTCCTAGCCGAGGTTTGTATCCGGAACGAGGCAGCGGCCGAGAAAGCCACTGCTTTGGGGGTGAGGGTCGTTCACCTTAGGACTGGAATCGTTCTTGCTAAAAATGGAGGCGTCCTCAAAAAACAGCTTCCGCTATTTGCGATAGGCCTCGGGGGTAGGCTAGGCAGCGGAAAACAACATCTAAGTTGGGTACATATAGACGACGAAGTAAGTGGGATCGTCTTCGCGCTCGAAACCGAAATAACAGGACCGGTTAACCTCACTTCGCCCAACCCGGTTACAAACTCCGAATTCACCAAGACACTCGCTAATATCATGGTCCGGCCGAGCTTCTTAAGCGTGCCTAGAATAGCCCTCGACGCAGTGATGGGCGCCGAGATAACCCAAGAAATGTTGTTAGTGAGCCAGAAGGTCGCTCCGAAAAAACTTGTCTTAAACGGATTTAGATTTCAATATCCCAACCTGGAGGGCGCACTTCGGAGCATTATCTCCGGTTAGTTCGACCCAAATTTGTGTTAATGCAACAATTCAAATACGCCTAGCGCTGGGGAATTCCCCATGCTGTTGCATTCTCCGTGCTCTTGGCGTATGTTTCTATCTGTGACAGCTTCATATTCTCAAGGAAGTACCGATCGTCCCCTTTTGGCAGAGACCATCGGCGAAAATCTCGACAACACCACTAAGCGGTTTCCCGATCGCCAGGCGATAGTCTCCGTAGCACAAAAGGTGGCATACACCTACCGAGAGTTCAACGAGGAGGTCAACAAACTCGCTAGGGCGATGGTAGCCCACGGTTTCAAAAAGGGCGAAAGAGTAGGGGTGTGGAGTCCTAACACGGTCGAGTGGGCGATCATCCAATACGCAACGGCCCGCATTGGGGTAATCCTGGTAAACATCAATCCCGCTTATCGATCCTCAGAGCTGTCGTACGTGCTAAAGCAGTCGGGCTGCAAGGCTATCTTTTCTATCACCAAACATAAGAGTTCCGATTATCTCTCCTTGGTTGACGAAGTAAAAGCCGATATCCCAGAACTGGAACTTGCGCTCTACGCAGATACGCCGGAATACACCTCTTGGATTGAGAATTACTACCAGGACGTCGCCCAGGACGTCGTAGACGAGATCCAGAGCGGACTCGACTTTGACGATCCGATCAACATCCAGTACACCTCTGGAACTACAGGCTTCCCCAAAGGGGCGACCCTAAGTCACTTCAACCTCTTGAATAACGGATACTTCGTCGGAGAGGGCTGCGGGTATGACGAAACGGATCGGGTATGCATCCCGGTCCCCTACTACCACTGCTTCGGGATGGTTATGGGAAACCTCGCAGTGACTTCGCACGGGGCTACCGCGGTACTCCCATCGCTCAGCTTCGACCCAGCTGAGGCTTTGGCCGCAGTGGAAAAGGAACGGTGCACGTCGCTATATGGTGTTCCAACGATGTTCATCGCCGAGCTGGCACTCGAGAACTTCGACTCCTTCGACCTCTCTTCGCTCCGAACCGGGATAATGGCTGGCTCGCCGTGCCCTGCTGAAGTGATGAAGAAGGTTCAATCTCTCATGCACATGGAGCAAGTAACGATCTGCTATGGAATGACCGAAACATCTCCAGTCTCGATGCAGACCAAACTCGACGATCCCCTCGACAAGAGGGTCTCAACGGTAGGTCCGGTCCATCCGCACGTAGAGGTAAAAATAGTTGATCCCTCGGGGCACGTGATAGAGCGCGGACAGATCGGCGAGTTCCTGACGAGGGGGTACTCGGTCATGCTCGGGTATTGGAACGAACCCGCCAAAACTCAACAAGCCATCGATTCAGCGCGTTGGATGCACACCGGCGATCTAGGCGTCATGGACGAAGACGGTTACGTCAACATCGTAGGTCGGATCAAGGACATGATCATCAGAGGAGGGGAAAACGTCTATCCCAGGGAGATAGAAGAGTTCCTATTTTCACATCCAGATGTCATCGATGCCTCGGTGATCGGGGTGCCGGATCCAAAGTTCGGCGAGGAAATAGCCGCATGGATCAAGGTCAAGCCTGGATCGAATCTGGGCGAAAACGAGATCAAAGAGTTCTGTCGAGGAAAGATTGCGCACTACAAGATTCCCCGCTACGTGAAAATCACCGACAGTTTCCCGATGACCGTCACGGGCAAAATTCAGAAGTACATCATGCGACAGCAGTCTGTAGAGGAGTTGTCACTCAGCGACTAGCTCGAGTTGAGCTACAAACTACACCAGAACGACTTCTGTGTATCGAGCAGCTTTGTCGCGAGCTTTTCCGCAGACCCTTAGCTGCTCGGAATGTGACGGATTCCAGAAATTGATCCCTGGGTCATGCCGGCGTGCGAGTCGCAGATTCCTACGCCCACAAAGCTCTCGCCAAAGCAAGTCATCTCTTTTTTGCCAAGAGCTAGTTATCTCCGCTAGCTTGTCGCAGATCGCTACAATCAGACCCGATAATCTCATATATTTCCGGGCCGAATTGGAACCCCAATCCATTCGCCATCGCCTTGGTTATCTCTTCTTGGGAAACCGGCTCTTTCAATAGAAATCCCTGGACCATATCTATTCCAATTTCCGAGAGAGTAGACAGCTGTTCCAAAGTCTCTACTCCTTCCCCCACTATCTCTGCGCCCTTTGCCTTTGCCATCATCAGTATCGCCGCAAGTATTGCACCGTCAATCACCTGCGTGGGCGCCCCTTGGACGAAAACTTGGTCTATCTTGACGAGTTGAACAGGAAGGTCGCGCAGATTCGATAGCGAGGAGGCGCCCGTGCCAAAATCATCGAGTGCGAATCGAACTCCGAGAGAACTTAGCCTCTCTACCCAGCTTTGCACTTCAGAATTCCAGGTCAGTACGCTTGTCTCGGTAATCTCTACAATCAGGGAACTTGGAACTATTGGTTCTTCATCGGCTAATGAGAAATAGAGGTCCTCTAGGCAATTAGGCGCAAACTGCCTTGGGGAGTAATTAACCGATACCCAGGGGTTAGCTCCATCCTTGTTGAGTCTTTTGATCATCGCAATCGCCCGGGCCAGCACGAGCCTTGCAAGTCCTAATGAAAGACCAGAAGAATCTCCGGCTGGAATAAAATCCGATGGCGGGGTCCAACCCAACTTCTGGTGCTTCCAGCGAAGCAATGCCTCGAAGCCGACAACCTTGGCCGACAAAACGCTGAAAATGGGCTGGTAAAAGACCTCAAGCTCTCCATTGTCCAATGCTCGATGGAGTTCAGGAGCCAAAAGCAGGCTGTTGTCGGTTGGCAAGGCCATAGTCTCATCGCCAACCACCACATGGGATCCAGAGCGTTTTGCACCGTACATCGCGGCATCCGCCCTCCTCAACAAGTCCGAGGCATCATTGGTCTGGCTAGAGGACACCGCCACGCCGATACTCGCTGAGATCTTCAACTTGTGCTCGGCTACCTTCATCGGCTGCTCGAGGGATTCGGTAATTCTCCGAGCAATGGTTGATGGGATCCATCCGTCAGATACGCCTTCGATCAAGACAACGAACTCGTCCCCTCCGAGCCTTCCGACCATGTCGGATGGTCTAATGCAGGCCAAAATCCGCTCGGCTATCTCGAGAAGTACTTGGTCTCCGGCTTCGTGGCCCAAGGTATCATTTATCCTTTTGAATCCGTCTAAGTCGATGAATAAAAGCGAGACCTCTGTGCTCCTTTTAATCCTCTTCACCAGTGCATCGCTTAGTCGCTGTTCAAGAAATCTTCTGTTCGGAAGGCCGGTAAGTGGGTCGTGATGCGCAGAGTGTCTAAGGCTCTCCTCAAGTTGCTTCCGCTCGGAGATATCCCTGGCGGAAGCTACAAAGCCCTCGACCTTTCCGTCGGTCGAGTGCAGAAGGGCGACTTTGACCTCTAACAGGACCAATCCTCCGCCTTTATTGAATATCTCGACTTCGATAGCCTGGTTCGACGGCTCTACCAACCCGTCGGCCTCGTACTTCTCCATCATCACTCGAATTTCGCCAAATAGCCTCACCCGAGACTTTGATTCGATAATCCTTAGCCCTAGATTCTTCACATCTTCGCCGGAAAATCCCGTCATGTCCCGCATCGAAAGCGTGACGTACTCTATATTTCCATCACCGGAGAAGACGATGGTGACGTCTCGGACGGTATCGGTGATTGCCTGTATCTTCTCTGCTTCCCGGTGAGCGATTTGCGCCGCCATATTGGCGAGTTCGGCCGCTTGCGCCGAAGACGAGAGTGCTTCGATATTAGCGACGGCCGCTCCGATCTGGTGTGAAATCGTTTGAAGAATACGGTTCCAGTCCGAGGTAGCGTCAGATTCACCAAGCTTGCCTATAAAGAGCTGTCCGACAACTTCATCACCGAACACAATCGGAATTGGCAACTCGTATCCGTCCACCGCTTCTCCGTCTACGAAGACTTCCCTGCCGATAGCCCCCCTTGCGCCGACAAGCCTCAGGACGAGCGGTTCCGACTGATCATCTCTCGGGCGTACAACCAGATACCCAGTAACAGCGCCAAGCTCCTCCCGCAGAACTGTTCCGACTTCATGTGCTAGTACGTCAAAGGATTCGGCCCCGGAGGTAGCAATTGACATGCGCCTAACGAGCTCAAGCTCGCTTACCTGGCGCCGATAGCTGCTAAGGAGGGATTCCCGCTGTAAAATACCGGAAAGCTTGTTACAGATACCCTCAAACACCCTCAAGTCACTCCGCCTAAACATCCCAGCCTTGGGATGCACAACGCAGAGAACTCCCCTAACCTCTCCTCGTTCTCCGATAATTGGTGAAGCCATCGCCGACCGGATCTGCACGTCAGTTAGGGGATCAAACTCAAGGTCGACTCGAGTTCCGTCAATTTCGAAGAGGTCCAAATTGTTTAGGTCCCCTACCAAAACCGATTTTTTGGCCTCAGCGACGTAACCACAAAACTTCTTGCTCGTCTCAGCGCACATCTCGATACGGAAACTTGAATCGGATGAAACAGGATCCAGCGTCAACGGTCCGTTCGATCGACTGAAATATAAAACCTCGCTCGCCCTGAAGACCCTCTGCGCTCCCCTAACGACCCGCTCCATCACCTCTTTTGACTCGATGTCAGAGATAAGCGAAAGTCCAACGGCGTCGGAAAGCTCAAGGATCGATTCCGATCGCTTTGAGTTGGAAAGCTCGAGTAATGCCGAGACATTTCGAGCAAATCTACTTATAAACCAAACCAGAGCGCCGGTGCCGTCGGTCCCCGGAGCAAAAAAGGCTGGATCGACTCCGGCAAAACCGATTCCTAAATCGACTTCGTCGGTCCTCAAGGCAAATATCAGGTACTCGTCCGAAGAAGGAAGGGTCTTCTTTGCGAGGTCCAAGCTTTCGGGGACCTCATCAGCTGACACCAAGGTAGCGCTAGAGCCGTCGATCAAGGGGGAAAGTTCGCTATACCGCAAGATCGAATAGAGCTGGTCGTCCTCGCCGTCAACGTCCTCACCATTAGAGCCGAATAGGCCCAAAGGTCTGTAGTAACCAAGGTCATCATCTAGCACATAGACGACAATCCCCGTGAGGTGCAGCTCATTCTTTGCCTGCTGAGCAAGAGTGGATACCGTCTCACGCAGACGGCCGATGGTCGCCCGAGATAGCGCGAATATACCCTCGCGATCTTCAAAGCTTCTACCTCGTGAATGCTCCGCCACCAGCTGATCCCACCACTTCAGAACGGCTTACCCAAACAGCGACTCTCAAAGCGCGCGCTTCGGCTAATGTTCCACCACAAAACAGCGCAACCGTCATCACTAGAACCCGATAGATCTATCGGACTATGTGGACAACATCTTTAGAAATTACAGGACAGCATCCCAGATATATCCATCCAACTCCAGGTATCTTGCGGCCGAAATTGCACCAGCTCTGATATCGAAATACCATTGCGACCCCTTGGAGCAAAGGGCAGGGTATTCAATTCCGGGAAGCATTTCAAAAAGGAGGCGCACGAGCACTGGAATAACGTCACCATGCGAGCAGACAACTTTGAATTGAGGGAGATCAGACATCGCCTTGCTCAGCCAGATTTCCAAATCACCTACTGCTGTTGCGTCACCTAATATCGGATCAGTATTTAGTGGAATTCCTAGCCTTTTAGACAGTGGCTCAACGGTCTGGATACACCGTAGATAGGGACTTGATACGATGGAATCCGTTCCTTTCAACTCAGCTAGATCTGCAATCGCGAGGGCCTGTCGTCCACCGGGCTTAGTAAGAGGGCGATAAAAGTCTTCACCAGCGAAATGACCGCTCGACCCGGCCTTTGCATGTCTTATAAAAACCAGCTTCACACGTTGAATCCTAGGCAGGTTTGATCCGCTTCAGCGCAGCGGCCAGTGATTGGGTCCGTGTATCACAAACCATTCATTAATCCGGTAGGGTCCTCGGGCCACGTCTTAGCCGGGATTGCCTACCACAACACTCCGAAGCAACCGTCCAAACACAAGCAATATTCCTTCGGAGCAATAATTTCGAACTCCACAGATGCTCTATGTTTGAAGCATACAAATTCGACACCCTCGATCTTCATCTAGTGCACGAGCACCGGATTAAACTACCCACATTCATCGTGGTATATCCTGGCAATAAGTGGCTACCTCTCGCCGGGCGATACTAAAAACTCCAACGCTTCCACCAACCAACAGGATAAGGGTCTGAGTTTAGGACATTGCGAACTCAACTAGTGAAACGCTATCAATTGCCTCAATTAGTGTCAATCAATCAATATGTAGGTCCGCTAGTTCTATTCGAAAAGAACTCGATACCATTTATCTCTAAATAGGCCGATCATGCTCAGCGCTATAAACCACACAATCGATCTGTCATCGACCAAAGTTCCACCATAAAGCCAATCACCATCGACAGAACGGCCAAGAATCAGAAAGAATATCTCCATAATTCAGTTGTTCACCATTAGTTAATCCAAAAACAGAGACCTCAGGTGGCAGACTAAGACAATTGATAGGATCAAATCGCTCCGCCATAAGATTGCTATGTGAACGCCACTATTTCAAGGAGAAAGGATATGACTAGAGGACTGATCCTGGGTGGAGGTGGCTTATTTGGCATTGGCTGGGAGGTTGGCATTCTCTGGGGACTTGAAGCTGCTGGAGTGTCACTCAAAAATGCCGACCTCGTCGTTGGTACGTCGGCGGGATCGGTGGCCGGGAGCCTTCTCCTACAGACCGAATCCCTGTTGCAAACATTCGACGACTACCAGGATACCGCAAGCACGGGTCGGGAGATTGTCGTGGACTTTGACACAATAGCATGGCAGAAGAATATAGCAAGCGTTGTCTCTGGAGCCAAGGATGAACAAGAGCTGAGGCGACGGATAGGACGTTGGGCGATTGATGCCAAGACGATAAGCGAAACCACAAGGCTTGACGCTATAAAGTCCCGTCTTATCTCCGATTCTTGGCCCAGTTCAACCCTCGCAATCACTGCGATAGATGCCTTCTCCGGCGACCTAATGGTCTTTACCGCCGAATCCAAAGTGGCTATCGCTCTCGCAGTCGCTGCGAGTTGCGCGGTACCCGGAGTATGGCCACCGGTCACGATAGGATCCCATCGCTACATCGACGGCGGAATGCGATCGCCGATCAATTCAGATCTCGCCGCAGGGATAGCTACGGTGCTCGTCCTTCTACCAAATCTCGCTGGTGGACGCGCCGCTCAGGCGGTCGAAAAGGGGATCAATGACCTCAAAATGGGCGCTTCGGATGTCCTTGTTATAGCTAGCGACGATCGGTCTAACTCGACCGCAGGGGATAATCCCCTGGATCCGACGGTAAGGGGACCCGCCGCACTCGCCGGATTTCTCCAGGGGCAAAAGGCTGCGCTTCAGGTCGCTAGCTTCTGGAAATAGCTAATTATCCGAATAGGACACCACGGCTTCGAAGTAGACACGCTTTAGAGCCTAAGGCGGCCGAGTTTAAGCTTCGTTCCGAATTACCTCCGTCGACCCCTGAAGAGGCGTCGGATTCCAGTCGCTCCACCGCCGTCTCCCAGGCCAAACTCTCTTCGAAGGAGTTCATCGGGGTCCGAGTTGCGTAGCTTATCCAGAAACTTGTCTAGTTGAATCGGACTTGGGGCACCAGGTCGATTCAGGACGGGAAAACCGTTGTAAAACCCGATCAAAACCGGAACTGAGTCGATCTCAAAGCGAGCGGCGAGTTCGGGCTCCTGGCCGATGTCTGCCCGCAGAAATGCTATATCCGTGTTCTGCCTAGCGGCTTCTTCATATGTAACCTCAAAGGCACGAGTCGATCCGCTCCAACGAGCCCAGAACTCTAAAATCACTAGTGGGTAGGTGGCGAGCATTTGGTCAATGTCGGTATATGAGATGTCAGCGATACCCATTCTTCCCCTCACCTGGACTCACAGACATCATAGTTAGCGCCCTCTTAGGCGGGCCGCAATTATTCCTCCGTACCTAATATTGCCTTGACGCGGGAGGTGTAGACCGGACAATGACCCGAGTCACAGCAGGCTATCGCCATTGGAAGTGTCATTCGATAAGACGTTGTTCGATCAGAACGGCACCTTGTAGAAACGTAACGGCCGTTAGAAGGTCAAAGGATGCTAAACCCCTTTTCTATTCCCCTTCTTCCGGTTATCGCAGACAGAACTAGCACGGTACTATCAAGTCCGTCCAAAAGTCGAATAGCCAATTCCAGCGAAGAGTAGATCGGTTGGCGCAGAACCCCAGGTATCTCCAAATTAAGTACTGCGGCTATATCGACCGAATGCAGCGCGAGTTCGAATGTCCTTGTAGGAAGGTAGTCATCAAGTCTCATTTTCCCAACAGGAGTCGTTACAGTAGCATCGGGCCCTGCTCCAAGCATCGCGGCCCTCCCCCTATCGGCCAACTCGATGATTGCACCTTTCGGATTTACACCAAGGGCCAAACCCGCCGCCCTGCCTCGATCCAGCACCGCTTGTGGATCGGAAAGGCCTGCTTTCGCGGCTCGAAAGTAATCGCTGGGTCCCTTTAGCCACGGCAGAACGCCAGAGTCGAATTGCAGCAGGTAAGCTTCGACCGTCGACATAGCTCGGCCGGTATGTCCGAGCAGGGATCGCAGATCCCAATCTCCAAGTGCTGGCTCTTCCCATTTTGTATCATCTATTTGGCTAACTACCTCGAGGCACCCCTGTATCGCCTCATCAAATATCCGACGCTCGCTCGATAACCCTTCCTCAAGTGCCATCTCGTCCTCCTCCCTTAGTGGTTACCTCTTGCAGCGAACGTGCCGGGGTGGTCGGATCACAACTGCAGTCGCCTGTTGGTCAAATTACCTTCTAATGAATTGCCACCCCAAAGGGTCGTTGGTCAACCAGGGCAAGGTAATAATTCGACCACCGCCCACTTCAACGCTTCGCCTGCTAGGTCACCGGAACCTCCTTTCAACTACCTTCACCTAGAAGTTTCGCCACCTGGAGCACGGAAACAGTCCCGATAGGCCCGTGACCGGCGACAATACCCGCGCTCGGCAGGCTAGTTTTTGTAACACCAGAGGGAGGGACCAGCGGTATCAGGGCCTGCCTCGTCACCACAGTAGAGCAACCTTTTGGATCAAATGGTACGCTCACATCAAGTGTCAAAGTGAACTTTCCAGTTTTCATGTTGCCTGACGCTGACTCGGAAAAGACCTGGGCACACACTGAGTCATTGAAGCCAACCTCTACAGCACCAGCACTATTGATGTCCTGTAGAATCCAAGGTACCGACTCCACCTTCCTGCCCAGACTTATAACTGGCCCAGCTGCAGGTCCGCCACAAGGGGGTTGACCCCGGCTATCGTAGGAAAAGGCGCCCAGGCCAGCATTGCCGTATATCACAACGACACTGTAAATCGGCTTAACTGTGCCTCTGGGGGTGCCGGGTCGCTTTGAGGCCTTCATCGCCGGGCAACTCGTAATTTCACCCCAAGCAATTCCGACCCAGGCTGGACGGTGGTCAATTTTGACGCCGCCGAGCATTGAATTCGCACCGGGCAATGAGACAAACCCGAACCCCAATATGGCATTTATGTGGACACCCTGCTCGGAGACGGATGCCTCAAATAATTTAGCGGCCTGGCTCCATGTCAGTCCGAGGTGCTGCTTGGCACTTCCAGATACTGCTGGAGCAATAGACAACCCACCGAGACTGACACCTTTTACGAAAACTCCGCCAGCAACATCATTCCCAGAGGGGGAGGTGGCGTATCTGGCCTGACCCACCAACGACACACTCGCTGGGTTCTGCTGTGAGACCTGCCCACATGCCGCAAGTAGCAAGGCAAAAAAAGCCAGAAACAAAGGACTGAACCGCAATGATGATCCTGAGGAGTCCCGCGACGCTCGATGAGCCAGTCGTCTGAGAGGAGGCCGACTGACTCCAGCAACAGAGTCCCACTCCCGCCATCGTTGAAATCCGGACACAGAAATCTCCTAGACCCCCTTTCCGCGATACTCAGACCATCACCACCGACCCTAAGCGAATATGGTTAACAGGAACGCCATATCCAACCAACGAGACATGATTGCCCAAACAGCTTCGCCTCTAATGCAAAACCAGCACTTGGCATCTCTTTCCAAAAAAGCATTGCCTCGATTTGGTCACCCGGCCACGGGTAACCCTCATCCACACTAGACACTCAGCGAGACTTCACCCAGGCCAGCTCATATGCCCAAAACAAATCTGCCCGTATCGCTGGCTGCAGAAATCACCATCGACCAGTTGCGCCACTTGTAATTACGGGAAGTCCTGCTGAATGCCTCGGAGACCGATTCCAAGGGATATCCCGACCGTGAATACCGATTGGGGCGCCAGTGGCAGCGTTCGAGTGGATCGACAAACCTGGAAGCTCTTTCTTCGTCGATCTCTGTCACCGGCCTTCATGCAGATCTGAGACGATAATCACCTCCGGCCACAATTCGAATCCGACCTGCTTCAGGCCATCTATTTTTGACTGTAAAACTGCATTTTCAACAGACGGATGACACTTTGTCGTCAATTGCCTGCAGCCAAGAGGGCCGGAACACCGCAGACCCTACGTTCGCGTCAATGCAGAATTGCCATCCAATAGCCGCAGTGTCGACTCTGCTCAAGGCGTACAGCTCTTATTGCCCCTTGCCGGCAATGCTGATCTGTGGTACACTGTTCAAAGAAGCACCGCCCTAACAAACCGTCCCCGACGGCCTAAGCGTAGGGGCTTCAGAAAGAGCTTACGATGGTATCAAGCTCGAGACTAATTTCCTTCCTCTCCTCTTTGCAACTACCCTGGATTGATCCGAATCGAACCAAAGTTCGACTTCACCTGCCAGATTGGCTCGATCCTCTTGCCCAGGTTCGCAAGCCCTCGCTCATCCCGATCCGTGTGGACTCCTACAAACAAAGCACCAATAGATAATGGACAGTTCTATCTCTCTCAGAATGTCCACCATTCGCAAGTCGGTGGCGCTAGTAGCGCCAATGGTCATAGGTTCGGTCATGATCGTGGCGGGGATCGTCAGCACCAGCCAACCGGCGTTAGCTACCACCAGTTCACCATCGCCGGTCGTCATGGGGACAGCGAGCACGTTTGCAATCCTTGCTGGCAGCTCCGTGACCAATACCGGATCCTCGACTATCTCGGGCAACCTGGGGCTAAGTCCAGGAAGCTCAGTGACCGGGTTTCCGCCGGGTATCATCTCAAATGGCACCGAGCATGTCACCGATGCGGTGGCCGCTCAAGCCCAGAGTGACCTAACGCATGCCTATCTAGACGCTGCGGGGCGGACGCCCGCGACCCCAGTGTCAAGTTTGAGTTCAAATTTAGATCTCGGTGGCCTTACGCTGGGTCCTGGAATCTACTCATCGGCGTCATCTCTAAATGTCACCGGTCAAGTGACCTTAGATGCTCAGGGAAACCAGAACGCCGTCTTCATCTTCCAAGCCGTTTCGACTTTGATCACAGCATCAAATAGCACGTTTACCCTAACCGGTGGCGCTCAAGCGTGTAACGTTTTCTGGCAAGTGGGCAGTTCGGCTACCTTAGGGAGCAACTCCAAGTTTGATGGCACCATCCTCGCACTGACATCAGCCAGCCTGCTCACCGGTGCAAATGTCAACGGTAGAGTTCTTGCAAGAAATGGTGCGGTTACCTTGGAGTCGAACGTCATTTCCGTTCCGACCTGCACGGCTGCCTCCACGACGGTAACTTCGAGTGCTTCAATTGCTACTTCGGTTTCTGCGTCTTCCATTCCACTTGGCGCTAGTGTCACTGACCATGCGGTATTGACCGCCACCCCGTCTGGAACGACCCCCGCCGGATCGGTCCAGTTCTACACTTGCGGACCGAATGCCACATCATGTTCACCCACTGCTGGAGCGGTTTTAGATTCGACCGAGGCCCTATCGAATGGCACGGCGACCTCTAGTAGCTTCACACCAACCGCCGTGGGCACATACTGCTATGGAGTCACCTACCTGCCCCAAAGTGGCACATACCTAGGAAGCTCCGAAACCGGAAGCGGTTCTAATGACGAATGTGTAACGGTTACCCAGGCAGCGGCCGGGTCTGTGTCTAGCACAACGATTCCGCCGACACCCGTCACGACTCCTGCTGTTACGACACCAGTCACGACTCCACTCGCAGCTGGATCAACGGCGGTAGTAGTACCAGCCAGCAACACCGGAGAACCTTGGTCTGCCGCTTCGTACTGGATCTTGGCTTCGATAATCGCACTTAGCGGCTTTGGGTTAGTCGGGCAATGGTTGCGAAGGAGAAGAACCGCATAACCGCTGCTTGAAACGATTGACACTTCGAGATAACCATATCTGGCAGTCTCGAAGTGTCGCAGGCCGAATAAGAGTCCACCCCAAAGATCAAGCTACGGTCTCCCGCCGCTCTAAGTCGCTTCCGCTCCGAAAACCGATCGCAGTAGCTGTGCAGCGGGCGATGAGATAGCCCTGGATCCGGCTTGTCAATGGCTCTTTCTCCTGGCTCGCTTGATTGCGGATCCCTCTGAAGGCTACCTCCGATGGGCCGTCGATCCAGCTAAATGCGGTTGCCTGGAAAAGGCTTCTTCAAATAGCCAAGCTGAAATGCGCTAGTTCTTTCTGGCGGAGCAGTCCTGGTCAAGGTCATCGATTATCACCGACTGAGGTAATTTTCGATCCAACCCGCGTTCATCTGGAATGCAACTACCGCTACTCTCCATGCTGACTCGACGTCTCTGCCTCAGAGGATCGACATCGCTACCGAGACCTTCGGCGGAGCCGATACGGTGCCGGTATAGATGCCAAGAAGGGGCGCTACATCCAAATAGTCCCTACCTTTCCCCACGGTGATATAGCGGTCATCGAGTTCTAGCAGCCCGTTAGCTGGATCAAATCCACGCCATCCACCAATCCATGCCTCGACCCAGGCGTGGCTCTGGCCTTCAGCGAATAAACCCCTCTCGGACTCGCTTAGCGGGAATAGGTAGCCGGATACGTAGCGGGTAGGGATGCCAACAGATCGGAGCATCGCCAGACAAAGATGACTGAAATCCTGACAAACACCCTTACCGATGCCTAGCGCTTCGATGGCGGTGGTATTGGCTCGAGTCACACCGCTTTCAAACTCCATCCTCTCGTTAATCCAACCCACACAGGCAATAATGGCTTCCTCGGGATCCAAACCGTTGGTAATCGCCTCCGCCGCCAGTCGGATTTCCTGCGAGATCGACGTCAAAGGGGTCTCAGTTAGGTACTCAAAAAACCTGTCCCGTACATCATCCTCTGAAAGCTCCAGCCGTGTCAAGCGACCGGTTGAACTTGGGATCCTCTCGACTTCGACTATGGAATCTGCGCTAATGACTAGCGACTCATGGGAACCCTGGAGATCGAAGGCTGATACTTTGGTGCCGAAGTAATCGTCGTACTGATACACCGGAGCGAAAGGCGTTGTTGCTACTGAAAATGTAAGAACGCGTTGCGACTCCGTCTGCCTCGGGATCATCCTCACCTCATTGTAAGAGGACGAGACCGAATCCGGATAGAGATACTCAGTACGATGGGAAATGGAAAACCTTATCGCCACGCCTTGCTCCTAGTATTCAACCTGCTTGTTATATGACCTCTGGCCCAGGACGGTGATAAAGTACTTCGACGTCACTAGATCTGCCACATCATGCATCGATTGCTGCAACTTAAAAAGCCGCTCAGCTCTGCCTTTAACCAGGTCAGAATCGGTGGAAAATTCGAGTATTGATGCAAGAATCCCAAGCTCCGCTAGCACCGGGGATTGATCGCCTAATCCCCCCATCAAATCGGCCGAAACGGAATCAATAGGGCTTAGCTTTGCGAGGTGTGTACGAATCTGACGCATCGAGTTGATCACCGACCGAGGGAATTCATTCGACCTAAGAAGAAACAGCACTGCGGCTGATTGAGTTGGCGGCTTTCGATACGCGTGCAAAAAAGCTTCATGCCCAGAAGAGCAGCGAAGCAAGACTACTGGATCCGGCCAGAGACTCGACGATTTAACTTCAATAAGCCTTAGCGCTAGATCGGCCCTCTCCAGTGCCTGCCCCAAAGAGAAGAAGAGCCAACCTTCGTCCCTCATCATCGTCGAAGCACCAATCCCAGACGCCACCGCTGCTCTGTCTTTTACCCAGCCGAGAAAGGTGTGCGGTGAAAAGTCCTCCATGTCCGCAAGCCAAGTCTCCAGTTGAAAATGGGTCCTATTCAGGGCCTCCCAGAGCTCTAACGGGATAAGGTCCCTGACAAACCTCGCATTACCCCAAGCCTGTTCCAAAGCGTAGGATACCGAGCAGCTATCTGAAAGATTAAGAGTCAGTCTCCAGATCAGTTCGGTTGGGGTATTTGCCATATCTTCGGACATCGACAATATCGCTTTGATATCTCTGGTCCACGCAGACTCCTTTTCCAAAGGCGCTCCATTGAGGTCCTGAATATGGACATCAAGAATTCTGGCTAGGTCCTCGGAGCGCTCAAGATATCGTCCAAGCCAAAATAGCGATTCAGCTAACCTCGAAAGCAAGTCGACTCCTAACCAAAAAGGTGAAAACTACTGCTGTTGCTGCTGATCAACAGACCACCTCGGCACCTCTGATTCAGACCTACTCCCCTGTAGATCCGTTCCATCAATTTCATTCGGCTCTTGTACCCGGTCAATTTGGTACTTCTTGCCTAGCGAATCAGCAGGTATCCCCCGCTCGATCACCCAGGTATCCTTTGAGCCACCACCTTGCGAAGAGTTCACGATCATCGAGCCCTTGGGCAGTGCCACACGGGTCAGGCCGCCCGGACAGACATACACGCCGTCGCCTTCGTTGATCGCAAAGGGACGAAGATCCACATGTCGAGGCTCGATTCCAGCGTCAGTGGCGGTTGGAGCAGCCGAAAAATGTACCAGTCGCTGCGCAACGAAGCTCCTGGGGTTTTCCGCTATCTTTACCCTGAGATCGTCGAGTTCGGATTTGTCCGCTTGGGGTCCAAGTACTACTCCCTTGCCTCCTGAAGCATCGACGGGCTTGATGACCATCTCGTCTAGTCGAGACAGGACATGGGAAAGGTGCTCGGGTTCCCAGAGCCTATATGTATCGATATTGGGGAGAATAGCCTCCTCTCCCAAGTAATACTTGATCAGGTCCGGAACATAACAGTATGTGAGCTTGTCATCGGCGACTCCATTGCCTATCGCATTGGCAATCGTAACTCGCCCAGATCGTGCGGCGTTAAGTAAACCTGGAACCCCAAGCATTGAGTCCGGTCTAAACTGCACCTGGTCCAAAAAATCATCATCGACCCTGCGATAGATAACATCGACCTTCACCTCGCCATATGTCGTCTTCATATAGACAAAGTTGTCACGACAAACCAAGTCTCGCCCCTCAACAAGATGAACACCCATCTGCCTGGCCAAAAAACTGTGCTCGAAGTAAGCCGAGTTATACACTCCCGGAGTGAGTAGCACAATATTGGGTTCGCTCGATGTGTCAGGAGTAGCAGCACGCAGTGCCGTCAACAACCTCGATGGATATTCTGACACGCCGAGTATCGAGTAACTAGCAAAGAGCTCGGGCAGGACCCTAGACATAGCTCGGCGATTTTCGAGGACATAGGAGATACCGGACGGCGTCCTAACGTTGTCTTCCAGAACACAAAACTTACCCGACTCGTCCCTTATCAGGTCCAAGCCAGCAACATGGATTCTTACTCCATTTTCGGGCCTGATACCCCACGCCTTTCGAAGCATCTGGGTCGAACTTCTAATCACGCGATTCGGTACTACGCCATCCGATACGACCTCGGCGTCCCCTTCATAGATATCATGCAGAAAAGCCTCAAGCGCCTTTACCCTCTGCACAACACCTCGTGAGAC
>JABEUM010000074.1 GCA_013044475.1 Acidimicrobiaceae bacterium
AACGTTTGAGCGCAGGTCTCAGGGCTTCGCCCTGGTGGGGCTCTACATCCCCATGGCTAAAGCCAGGGGCATTCCGCCCCACACCCCATTCTGGTAAATTGCAGACTGATACAACACAAAGCGTCGAAGCGAAAAAGCAATAACTAAGTCCAACAGCAATTGGAGTAGCATTACGTCACACGGCTAAAGCGGTATCACTATTTCTACTTTCCGCTTTCTTTAGGAAATCCGCCCGAGCTCATCCATTAGCATAGATATGGTCACACGCTGGTCAACTAAGCGAATTGAAACGGAGGGCAGGAGGTGGAACATCGACATTTAGCGCACCAAGATCTCACGTTAGCCGCCATAGACGACATAATAGAGCGGGGAGATAGATCCGCCTGGGCCGAACTCGGAAACGCAGTGCGAAACGATCCAGTTGTCCGCGCAAATACGAAGAGCGTCGCTAAAAACAGAACCCAAGCAGACCCACTCAACCAGCGCTTTGCTTTCTGGGAGCACTATGCCGCCATCATCGATTAGCAACAACTCGCAATGGGAGGACGTGTTATCATCTGCTGCCCGTCTGCAAACAATATTGCCGCAAGCAGTATTAGTGGGTGGCACGGCAGCGAGTATCTATGCCCACCATCGGCTATCGACGGATGACGATCACGTATTGATAAACCTGAAGCAAAATTTCGATGAGATTCTTGCTCAGCTTGAATCAGTAGCTGGGTGGACCACTGCGAGGATCACTCGCCCCGTGCAAATTCTAGGTAGTCTCGATGGAATTGAGACCGGGATACGCCAACTGATCAGACAAGAACCACTGGAAACAACCACTGTTCGCGTAGGGAAACACCAAATAACCGTTCCTACTGAAGCAGAACTCCTGAGAATAAAAGCCGTATTGATCCTCAGGAGAAATGCAACCCGAGATTATTTAGATACAGCAGCTTTGATTAATCACTTGGGGCGACCTCAGACAACGGAGGCTCTCTCGCGTTTTGACATCCTGTATCCCCAGGCAAATGGTCAGTCAGCATTACAACAATTGGAGGTGCAATTAGTTAAACCACTTCCCTATGACCTCGACGCAACTGAGCTGCCGAGATATAAGAATCTTGATCCAAAGTGGCATAAATGGGAAACCGTGGTTTCCGCATGCATGGAATGTGCGATCTGGATTCAAAGCGATATCATAGGCCAGCACGTAGAACACAAACCGCCCTCGATTTAATTTCCGATCTTATCGTGTAACACTTCCCAGAGTGACACGCTTTGGTCGCTAGACACGGCAGCTGAAGACGAATCCGATCCTCTGGACCCCCCCAGTTTGCCCACGTCTGATTTAATAGTGCTATCGACGATTGTGCTGCGAGAGCAGGGCTTCTTCGCGGGTTTAGTTACGAGATGTTTCGTAGAACCCCTTTGAGCGGCAAGGCAAATGACCGCACCGAATGCTACACCAGCTGGCGAAATTGGCTAGGCAAGGATCGCATGACGGGAAGTCAATCGTAGTGTCAACAGACCCAAGGTTTGCAAGCTGTCTATCCGGATTCAGCGTGGGACCCGCATCGGGTTTAAGCGACATGAGATGGAAACTCCTAGAGGCTCTCGGGGTTACGGCCTAGCAAAAGGCGGTACCTACCTCACATGCACCTTTACCGAAACCTCCAGTAATGACTAACCGACCGCCCAGCTATCTCAAAGCTTGACCGTAGAGAATGGGTATCAGAAAAGAAGATAGTGAAAGATAGATCTAGGCTACCGGCCGATTTGAAACTACATTGGAGGTCAAAGTGGAGTACCACCCCGAAGGTGATCCAGTCGAAAATGGCTTGACACCCGATCCACAGATCACGGATTCTTCGACAACGGAACCAGTACCGCCAGCCGAAAACTCTTCCGCTGGAGAAGAATCGACTGCGGCTAATGCCCAAGAGGCGACGTCACCCTATTCAAGTGGCGAAACCGGGACCCCTGGAGCCCCAATAGATCCAGCTTCCCCCTTATCGTCTCAAGAGCAAACAATGGGATTTACGCCAGATTCCTCGGGTAACCCGTCGCAGTTCAATTGGGCAGATCAGGTAGGGCTGGGGATTGGAGAGGAAGAGCTCATCGATCCCACACTTGGCGGCGGATCACAACACAGATGGCGGGGCCACAGAAGCCATGGTCCACAATCTCAGAGCCAAAACAAATCGAGACAGCTAACACCAGCTAAGACATTAGCGTTCACGGTAGTTATCTCCACGGTTATAGCTTCTGCCTTTGGAGGTCTCATTGGGTATCACTTTGCCACTTCGAACCAGACCGTGATCCAAGCCCCGGTAGTTAGCAACTCCGCCGCGACTTCGTCTGTGTCAGGAAATGCGGCACCACTCAGCATCCAAAGCATCCTAGCCAAGGTAGACCCTGCGGTCGTTGACATCGCGACAACCGGATATACCGCTTCGGGTGGCTTCTTCGGAGGGACTACTGCGTTCAGCGCTGCTGGAACGGGAATGATAATATCCTCGAACGGCTACGTCCTGACGAATAACCACGTCATTGCGAATGCAACCAACATCAAAGTGACCCTCTACGGTCAGACCAAGTCCTATCCTGCAAAGGTTATCGGGACCGATCCGGGCCATGACGTAGCGGTCATCCAGATCCAAGGTCTAAAGAACCTGCCGACGGTAACATTTGGCTCCTCGGCCCAGGTAAAGGTCGGAGATCCCGTTGTAGCTATCGGTAATGCAGAAGCGCTACAGGGGCTGCCGACGGTCACTCAGGGTATTGTGTCCGGACTAAACAGGACGATTTCGACCCAGAATGCAAATCTTGCGGCGATGATTCAGACCGATGCTCCTATTAATCCAGGAAACTCTGGTGGTCCACTGCTAAATGCCGCTGGAGATGTCATCGGGATGAACACCGCAATCCTCGCCGGTAATGGCACGCAGGTCGCCCAAAACATTGGCTTTGCCGAATCGATCGACTCTGTCTTGCCAATCGTGAAGCAGATCGAAGCTCACCCCAGCACAACCGGGACTATCGGGGTGACTTCGAATCGGGCCTACGTGGGAGTGAGCGTTCAAACGATGAATTCTACCCTCGCATTACAGTTGGGCTATAGCGCCAACCTCCAAGGGGCCTTGGTCGATTACGTCGTCCCAAATTCCCCGGCGGATCTCTTGGGATTGGTCGCTGGAGATGTAATTACTTCGCTCGATAACAAAAGTGTCACCTCAGCAAGCTCCTTAGTGACTATTGTCAAATCATTGAAACCCGGTAATCAGGTCCCGATCAGCTGGATCGACGTGAACGGCTCCAACAACGGAACCATTCAGCTCGCTTCGGCTCCGACTGCCTGACAATAGCTATAACTGGAGGTCCAAGGTGTCACAAGAAGGTGCTCATGCGAGGATTCTCGTAGTCGATGATGAACCGCCAATAACTGAGCTCCTCCAGATGGCATTGGGCTTCGAAGGCTATGAAATTTCGATCGCTAACTCGGGGCGCAAGGGCCTCGAGTTAGCCTCATCTTTTAAGCCTGACTTGATCGTGTTGGACATTATGATGCCCGACCTCGACGGACTAGAAGTCCTAAAAAGACTTCGCCAGGAGCGAAATCAGACCCCGGTCATCTTCCTGACGGCCAAGGACGCTGTCGACGACAAAGTAGTGGGCCTCAGATCCGGCGGTGACGACTACCTCACTAAACCTTTCTCACTCGCTGAACTATCCGCTAGAGTCTCCTCGATCCTAAGGCGATCCGGTGCTAGTCAAGAAAAGCAGGCGAGAATAGTTTTCGGCGATCTGACGCTCGACGAAGATACCCATGAAGTCACGAGGGGCACCCGTCAGATCGAACTGACTGCTACTGAATTCAAGCTCCTTCGTTACCTAATGCTCAACTCAAAGAGGGTGGTTTCGAAGGCCCAGATCCTCGATCACGTCTGGGAATACGACTTCGGCGGTGACGCAAATATCGTCGAAACCTACATCTCCTACCTAAGGAAGAAGTTGGATGGAGATTCGGACCTTCCGATGATTCGCACGATTCGTGGAGTGGGTTACAGCCTAAGACTTCCCGAAGGAAGTTAGGGTATGACCCTTAGGGGCAAGCTTCTTTCGACTCTGCTGGCACTTCTGGCGGTGGCAATCGTTATCGTGGATTTCTCTACCTCGTCGTCCCTCCAGTCGTTCCTAGTCCAAAGGCTCGACCAGCAGATCGTGCAAGCGGTTCAGCCCGCAGAGAGATACCTCTTAAGCGCTGCCGAGGGGGCCAATATATCTCGCCAACCTCCATTCGTGCCGATAGGAACCTACGAGGAACTCATTACCGCAAACGGTCCGACCTTGGTAGCGGCGGTCGTCTCATCACCATCGCAAGCCGGTTCTCCTCCGCGGGTCACAAAGACCGTCAAAGGAGTTACTAGTCTCACCATCCCGGTCAATACGATGACAACAGTCGCATCAGTCGCTGGCGACGCCGTCATGTACCGAGCTTACGCTACGACCATTCCTTCTAGAACCGGCTTTATACTGATAGCGGCACCGCTCAGCTCGATATCCGATACACTCCACCAACTCGAAATTGTCGAACTTCTGGTATCCGTCGGAGTGCTGCTACTGATCACTTCTGCCGGTGGAGCACTGTTAAGGATTGGTCTAAAACCCCTCAACTCCATGACTGAGACCGCCGGAGCGATAGCCGACGGCGACCTGACGCGGAGGGTGGAGACTCATATAAAAAATGATGAAGTCGGCAAACTGGCAAGTGCACTCAACAAGATGCTGACCCGAATCGAAAATGCTATGGATTCTTCTCGTAGCTCCGAGGAGCGACTAAGGAGGTTCGTCGCTGACGCCTCGCACGAACTCAGAACCCCGCTCACCTCGATCCGGGGTTATGCCGAACTCTTCCAGAGGGGAGGCATCCAGGGGCCGGAACAGACTGCGCGGGCAATGCAAAGGATCGAATCCGAAGCTATACGGATGTCGGCTCTCGTTGAGGACTTGCTACTTTTAGCAAAACTTGATCAGGACAGGTCGGTGGAGTACTCAAAGGTCGATCTAGCACAGATAGCGAAGGATGCCATCGAGGATGCTCGGGCGGTCGAGCCGAACCGGCCCATTCGGCTGTCAGGTATCGATCAGGCACTGGTAAATGGTGACGCTAATCGTCTGACCCAGGTTGTTACCAATCTCCTCGCTAACGCCCGTAGTCACACCTCAGAGAACACCCAGGTCGAGTTGCGCATCGAAGAGCTCCAAGGCGAGCCCAAGCACTCGTCTTCAATACCATTTTCTGTTGCAACAGCGATACCGATCATCCAGAAACTCGGAGAGCCAGAAGACAAACCCAGCCGCTGGATCCGACTCATGGTCCGAGATGCCGGCCCTGGAATCGCCAGCGAAGACCTCACCAAGGTATTCGAGAGATTCTTCCGGACGGATACTTCGAGGTCAAGAACCCAAGGGGGTTCAGGACTTGG
>JABEUM010000075.1 GCA_013044475.1 Acidimicrobiaceae bacterium
AATTCTTCCCCCGGATTTAGGGTGATAAGACCATTGCCGGAGTTGAAAGCGTCAGGTGCGCAGGTCATCGGCTCTAATGCGATTGACATTCGCCTTCGATTCGGATCGAGAACTCGATCTGCACTATAGATCTGGATGAAATCATATTTTTTATCCATCCATAGGGTTATCGAGTCCCCGCTGGGATCGATCAATGAAACGTGAGCGACCCCATCCTGGTCCCTTTTCAGACCTGACATAGCGATATCGAACTCCAAGTTACCGATTGGGGCGGGAGATGATAAGTTGCATGGCGACCCCGCGCAGGGCTTACCGGGTCCAGGGATCCCTCTTTCCTGGACTGGGTAGTAAATCGAAGCGGGGACCTCCAGCAGCAGCGAATCGACCCGATAGTCCCCCAGTTTGAAATAAGGGTGCGCTCCAGTTCCAAATGGCGCAGGGTCGACACCAATATTCTTCACCCTTGTAATAACGCTAAGACCCGTTTTGCCGAGCGAGTACTCGATCCAGGCATCAAGGGTGAAGGGCCAGCCAGCACATGGGTAGAGAACTAGCGAATAGACCAGCGAGGTTTCACTTTGACTCGCTAGTCGCCAAGATTGCCATCTCGTCAATCCATGTATAGCGTTTCCCCCGAGGGGCTCGGAGATATCAAGTTGATACTTCTTCGAATTCCAGGAGTACCTTGCGTCAATAATTCGATTCGGCCAGGGTATCAGGGTCTGACCTCGGGCATCGTGGCAGGCTTGATCGTAGCGAAAGCCGTCTATGACGTCGTTTGAAGCCCAGCGGTAGCTCCTAAGGGTCGCACCTAATTCGCACACAACCAGATCCTGTTCAGCGAAGCGCAGCCTGCCCTCCTTGCCATTCGGACCCACCTGATCTGAAGCCAAACTACCTCCAAAGGAGAATGCGGAACTGCTAGCCAATTGGAGCATATCAGCACCCGCTGGGTGGTGATATGCTCGAGGAGTAGGGCCGAGGAAGACCGGCCGGTGGCTCCTAGTCGCTTGTGGGCGCACACACAGTGTTATCGCCAAGGCGACCTACTCCGACTGCCTTGGTTCATATTTGGTCAAAACGGTCCGAAGGGTTAAATCGACGGTAGCGTTTGGGTTTATGAAGCAGTCGCAGGCAATGACCATTTTGATGTCAGGGAAGTCGGTATTCCTTACCGGCGCACCGGGAGCGGGCAAGTCTTTCCTTTTGGGCAAGTTTGTCTCAAATGCGGTATCGAAGGGACGCAAGGTCGCCGTTACGGCTTCGACCGGAATCGCAGCTACCCATATTTCGGGCTCTACCATACATTCCTGGTCGCAAATTGGGATCAAAGAGACCCTCGATGCTAAAGATATAGCCGCCTTGGCACGGAGGGGGAAGCTCGTCTCTCGCTTCTTGAATACCGATGTTTTGGTCATCGACGAGGTTTCGATGCTTTCGGGCAATTTCCTCTCGATGCTCGATACTTTGGCGAGGGAGCTTCGAAGGGACCACAGTCCATTTGGTGGCCTTCAGATGGTACTAGTCGGTGACATGTTCCAGCTCCCACCGGTTAATCGCTCTTCATCTGGTTTTGACTTCGCACATGAAAGCTTGGCTTGGAAGGACCTGGATCCCCTCGTCTGCTATCTTGACGAGCAACACAGACAGGGCGATGATGGACTCTTGGCCGTATTGGAAGCGATGCGCAGGGGCAATCTGAACGACGACCATATCGCACTGTTGGAGGAGAGGAGGCAACTCAGGCCGCCAGCTGGAGTTGAGGTCACTCGACTCTTTGCGCACAACGTCGACGTTGATTCGATCAATCATCGACACCTTGCCCTCCTTGGCGGGGCAACCTCTAGTTTCGAGATGCGACCACGTGGTCCTTCTGCCGCCGTTGAGCAGTTGGCAAAGCGAATACTTGCCCCTGGGCACCTCGAATTGAAGGTCGGGGCCGAGGTAATGTTCGTGGCAAATGACCCCTCCAAGGCATTCGCCAACGGAAGCAGGGGAAGGGTCGTACGTTTCGAGCAAGGTCGAGTGGTGGTCGAACTCGCCGATGGTCGAAGAGAGGTAACCGTCTCGCCATACGTCTGGCAACACACGGAGGACGACGAGGTTGTCGCCGAGATATCTCAGCTGCCCCTCCGACTGGCTTGGGCAATAACTATTCACAAGAGCCAAGGAATGAGCATCGACGCCGCCGAGATCGATCTGAGCAGAACCTTCGCTCCGGGAATGGGCTACGTCGCCCTGTCTCGACTCCGTTCGCTGGATGGTCTATACATCAAGGGGATGAACTCGATGGCCCTGGTACTTAATGCCCAAATTTTTGAACTCGACGAACGATTGAGATCCTCTTCTGACGAGCTCGCCGGATCAACCGCCGATTATCACTAAAGCGCCAAATCGGAGGATCCAGACGAAGTAGGACGCTGACCTACTAATCCGGTCTCAGTTGACTGGATATCATCGTCGGCCAGCCATCGACGGCTCATTGGCAATCCGTATTCAGGGTCGTCAGCGAGAAAGTGGCTAACGAGAAGGACCGCTGAAACGCGTATACCTGGGTGGTGTCGTTCAGTTCGGATTAGAAGTCCTGTGACTATGCCAGGCGAGTGGACCAGCGGTCGTTCCGGACCCGAATGGAGGCTTTGCTCTGCTGTATTGACATTTTGCACAGATACGAGAGAGCAGTTCTATTTCTGCAGATGGAGTAGGCGAAGAGTGACTTGTCGGCCAACTTCGGCATGGCTTTGAATTGGCGAATTGTTTCCACCATTGTGACAGTTTTTAACTGCTGGAATTAACTAGAATACATCGGGCGTGGATTGGGAGGTCCTGGTTTGAGTCGGTGCAGCATGGGCAGTAAAAAATATCGGAGTGGCATAATTTTAGCCCTAAGTGCTTCGGCACTAGGGATCGCATTGACTGCGTGTGGTTCTGCGAGTTCTGTGGCTACCTCCTCCGCGTCGACCGAAGTCACTTCGACCGCAGTCGCTAAAGCAGGGTCGGACTCGTTTGCGGGCCTAAATCTGACCAAGCTTGGCTCGCTAACTGACTACAGTGCAGAGCTAGTCAACAATAAGGTCCTCACCTTGACATATCGAGTACATTCTCCGAGCGATTGGGAGTCTTTTATGGGAAGTCCACAACCCCTCGCTATCAATATTGGCGCTTCGAAGTATGCTCGGGTGCCAAGCGTCTCCGGTGGTACGCTGAGCTATTCGTGGCAGAAGATTGGAGCTGCCGACCCTTACCTGTCTTCACCCTACCCAAGCGAGGTGAAGGGCTTCATTGGGCTTACCCACGTGACCGGTGCGACGCTTGAGAAGGAAGGTTCTTGTGTGGTAGCCGGAATTTCCGGCCACCAATTTAAACTCGTCGCCAAAGGTGGATCGATCTTTAGCCTAAAAGCCGCGGCTTGTGTCGCTGACTCCTCGGGAGCTTTACTCAGCTTCGACGAGGGCAGTTCGGGCACCGAAGGACCGACCGGTTACACCTCGGCATTCGCGATAACCGGCGTAAACAACGTTGGCGTGATAACGGTTCCGTAGAGGTCGATCGAGGTAGGCCTAGATGCCACTTGAAGAGGTAAAATCCAAGGATTGGCATGCCTTGTAATCACCTGAAATGCAAAGTCGGACACGATAGAGCTCGGCCGACTTATACTTTCGCATCCGAATTTACGAACGACAAAAGCGAATATTCGGCATGACAAGATTGGCAAGCAAGTTGTGTCGGTTTATCGGAGTGGTCAGACTTAAGAAAACTTGACCGTTCGTACATTTGTAGACCCAGAGATACTCATCGAACCACTGGGAGAGTGATACTCGTCCTTGAGGGCGAGGAGGTTCACAGCCAGAGGTCCTCAAAGTCTAGAATTCTATGGTTAGAACTTCGCAGTTGGCAACTAGTCATCAAGCGGTAGACGCCTTTGGGCCTTTTGCATCGACGCTTTTCGTTTTTCATCGAGACGATTCTGGGTCGAACCCCAGGTTGGTTTGGTCGGCCTGCGGTTGCGTGGCACCTTTGCAGCCTTTTCTAGTCTGTCTGTCAGATTTTGATACGCCAATTTTCGATTCTGTGTCTGTGAACGCTGGGAGGAGACTACGACTCTGATCTCCGTGCCGTAGCGGGCGGCGATTCGGTCAAGGACACTTTGTTCCCCATGGAGCTGTGAGAGGTCACAGATCAGCTCTACTTTGGTGTCCGAAGTATTGACGTGCTGACCACCTGGACCAGAACTCCTTGAGAAACGCCAAGTTAGTGCAGAAGCAGGTATTTTTATTCTGGAGGTGGGTGCAGACACCTTTAAACGGCTCCCTGGATATTCGAAGACAGTCGGTACTTGGACTTGCCTACAGACTAGGGCTCGCCAACACCTTCTCTTGGGCCATCAGAACGTTTTGATCCAGATCATGGTTAAAAGCTGTTATTCCTTTCGGGATGTTCCGTGGCGGAGTGGTCGTGGTATACGCCAGGCTAAGGCGCCCCAGAAAGCTGAGCCATCTATGCCGGCAGTACCGACATAGAACCGACAATTGTTTCGCCAATCCAATGGTATGGTAAGGGCCTTGCTGCCTGGGGTCTCGTTCTCGGCATTATTGGTTTGGCGTTGTTTGGCGCTCTGCTAGTGCTCGTTAATTACTCCAATTGGGGCTACGCCTGATGAAGATAACTAATGCTGGGTAAGTTTAGATGAGTCGCTTTATTTAAACCTCTGCTTCTATGCATATGGTCAAATGAAGTCCCCCCGTTTAGGGCAAATTCAAAGATCTTCAAATTTATTCTTGAGACAAAGCATATGATGTGAGCAGAATGGGCAGTGACGTGGATCTTTTTGAAGTCCTTGGTTTTAATTGGGATAGAACTGTCATTCCCGATGAAGTCCCTATACACTCCGTCGAGCGTGCATGTTTCCGGCTTCATAGGATGCTCCCCGAGTTTGTTTGGGATGCGGGAGTCCTCGAGGGGAATCCATTTACCTTTGCTGAAGTGCAAACGCTACTTGGCGGCGTGACAGTTGGTGGTCATAAGTTTTCAGACCAGGAACAGATCTTGAATCTTGCAGAAAGTGTCAGGTGTCTCCTTCGTCAGGTGAAATCAGAGCACTTCAAACTCGATAAGGTGACTCTTTGTGAATTGCATGAGATCGTTGCCAGAAACGAGGCATTGGAATGGGGCCATTTCCGTGGTGAAGGTCAAGAAACAAATTACGCCCCTGACGTGGGTTTGGGTGAGCATGGACGCTATACGCCCCTGCCGACTATTGCTGGTGCTCCAGAGCTAAACAGGTTATTTGCCAGTGGCGTGAACGTGTTGGATGAGGGCGATCTGCGTCCGTTCGAGAAAGGTCTTGCGTTCTTTTTGTTCGGATCTTTGCAGCAGTTCTTCTTTGACGGAAACAAGCGGACGTCACGTTTCATGATGAATGGCATTCTTATGTCAAATGGGATTGATGCGATTAGCGTTCCTGCATCTCAGGCCCAAAGTTTCAATGAAAAGATGGTTAGGTTCTATCTCACCAAGGATGCTACCGAGATGATGAACCTTCTCGTTGGTTGTCACCCCGATGTCACAGCTAAACGAAGTCCAGAAAAGAGAACAGGGTCGACTATGCCATTCGGCTTTTCGATTCGACCCTAACAAAATCAGCGGCCAAGCACACGATGCATCACCTGTTGCAAGAGGTTTATAGGCGGAGGGGAACTGCCTTTGAGAGGTATGAGGCGCAAAGGGCATCTGCTGAACACGACTAGATCGTAACCGTGGCGTTCAGCGGATCTTAGGATGGGTCGGTTCCTAGCTCTTTGGCATCTCGACCTCGACTTGCTGCTCACTTTGCTGCTCACGGAGCAATACAAGGGCCTTTCGGAGTATTGGGAGATCTTCTGCAATTATCTGTTCAATCTCACTCCAGTCGGTATCCCAATACCGATGTGCTGCTTGGATACGAAATCCGGTGATGCTTTTCCATTCGATAGCAGGATGGGCAGACTTAACTGTATCGCTCAGGCGAGTCGCTGCCTCTCCGATGATCTCTAGCTGGCGAATGACTCCCGAACGAAACAGGTCATCATGTGGATGCTCCGTATTCCATTTTTCGATCAAAGCAATGGCCTCGATAATGTGGCCTATCCGATCCTCATCCGTAGGGGTCATAGCGGACGTGCCTCACCAAATACTCGACCCCTCGACTTTTCTGGAACTTCTCGGTACTTGACCAGATCGACATTACATCCAAGAATCTCCATCAGGTCTACAAGAAGTCCGCATTGCTTGAAGAGTCCTACTTCGGGTGGAAAGTCGAGAAGTATGTCGAGGTCGGAATCTACCGTGTCCTCGCCTCTAGCGACAGAACCGAATACTTGGATATTCGTCGCACCAAATTGAGCGAGCAGATCAAGAACTTCATCCCTATGTTCTGCAAGCCGCTCAGACGGACGCATTTGCTTTGTATCGACCGACTCCATAAGACCAGATTAGCGTGTCTTTGCCATATTTGAGCGTGGGCTACGGCTGCTCTACCAGGACTTGTGTGGCTGAAATTGGCATCGCACTATACAATTTGCGCTTTTCATCACAAAAGTTGCAGGGGGTCAAACCCGCCCAGGCGTGGCACAAGGTCGAGTTTGGCGGGTTGCCCGTAGATGGTTGTGCTGGAACTCGAGGTTGACCCTCAATCAGAGCGGAGGGAGTTCAAGATCTACACTGAACGTTGCCTATTTCTATGCCAGTGGGAGAGCCGCCGTATTCTGGGCAATAACTGTATTTCTAGCTAAGTTTTGCGGAACCGAGCCGAGTATTAGTTCTCTGGTGCCGTCCAGCCCAGTTCCCTGTGTCTTGCCAGGTGCCTCGGTGTCCAGGAGTGGGGCGTTTTTTGCACGAAGTGGTGCCGTGCGACGTGGTAACTCGGATCGAAGCCGTAGAAGTTGCGCTGCATGTGCGACAGTTCTTCGGAGCGATACTGTGCGAGCGATTTAGCTGCTTCGTCGGTGGCACGAGAAGAGCGCTTGGCGGCCAGCCGATCTGCAAAGTCTGGCGAGGTGGCTAAGGCGGAGGCACGATGTCTTACTTGAGCGGCGAATTCTGCTATGTCTTGGCCGAAATGGTCATCGATGAAGCCAAGTCGTTTTGCGTCTTCGACACCCAAGGGCAGTCGGTTTTGCATAATCTGAGTCGCTTGGTCGTCGCCCACCCGAAGCGGCAGCCGATATGTCCAAAACTCGGACCCATAAAGGTTACCCATGTTCTTGTAGTGCGGGTTGAGGATGACGCCGCTACGTTCCCAAACTTCGTCGGCCGCAAGAGCGAGAAAAGCACCGCCAGCGCCAGCATTGCCCTGCAGAGCGGATATGGTTAGCTGGCTGTCTGTTTCGAGGATTGCTTGGCATAGATCGTCCATTGCCTCGATGTTCAGCATTGATTCATCTGAGGGACTGTCGGATGCCTCGATCAAGTTGAGGTCGAGTCCATTGCTAAAGAAGTCGGCTCCCCCCATCAAAACGATAATTCGGGTCGGGCGACTTCGTGCTTGGAGATAGGCGGACAACAGGCGTTTGCATGCGTTTGTACCCATTGCGCCGTTGTAGAAATCGAAGTGCAGGTAGCCTATCCCCTCAGCCTCTTCATACCGAATATCCCCGGTTTCTTCGGCAAGCTCGCTTAGGCTGGCCGCTTCAGGGAATGCTACAGCCGTCGGAAGCTTTATCCCCGGCCAAAAATCGGGCCGCTTTGCGTGGCCGATCCATATGGCGCCGTCCGACGTTAGCTTGACTACGCCGTCGCGCACACGTCCAGCTAATTCTCCCGGTGCTCCGTTTGCAGGGAAAGCATGAGCATCAAACAGGTGGCATGGCTTGCCAAATAAGGTATCGAGCACACCCGGAAAACTATCCGAGGCCCTGATCTTGCGAAGAACGGTCGAGGTGTTATCCCGCTCCCAGTCGATTGACCGATCTTCAGGTTTCATCGCCAGACGAAGACGGCCTCGAGGGGTCCACTGATCGAGTGGAACTGGCTTCCAAGCTCCGGAATTGTACTCCGCCACCCGCTCAACTGCGCTTAGGACTGCTCGCAGTGCCGCCTCGGTGACCTCGTTGCGGTAAAGGCTGGACTTTGTTGCGTCTCGCATGGCAAAGGATTCGGTCGCCCAGATCGGCCCAGCGTCCATCTCCGCCTCGGCCTGCAGCACGGTTACACCCCAGTCAGCCTCGTTTTCTAGGATTGCCCAGTCTATCGACGAAGGTCCACGATCGCCAACGATTCCGGGATGGACGACGAGAGTGACGTAGTTACGCCAGATCGATTCGGGGATTGCCCTTCGCAGGTAGGGAGCCAGAATCAAATGTGGTCGGAATAGCTCTACCGCTTCTGTAGTGACCGCGTCATTTATGTCAAACTCTACGGAAAGATCGTGTCCCATGATGGAGAGTTCTATGAAAATCCGCTGGGTGAGACTGTTGAAAGTGTGAGTCAGGAGGAGTATGCGCATATCAGCAGATCCTCGGCAACTGCTCACCGGAGAGCCAATCCACCATCCGCCGTCCTCCAAAGCGAGTTTTGATCTGTACAAAGCAGTTGGGGTCTTCTACCGCTTGACCAATGATCGCTGAGCGTTCTCCCAAGGGGTGGGAGCGCATCGCTGCTAGTAGTAGGTCAGAATCCTCTTTTGCGCAAATGGCGATGAGCTTGCCTTCGTTGGCAATATTCAGCGGATCGAGTCCGAGGAGTTCGCAGGCGGCTACTACTTCTGGCCTTACCGGTATGTTCGCCTCGTCGAGGTGGATGCCTACGCCAGACTGATGGGCGATCTCGTTCACCGTTGCCGCGAGGCCACCTCGCGTTGGATCACGCATTACTTTTAGCTTCGTTCCCGCTGCGAGCATCGTGGCGATGAGGCCATTTAGGGCGGCGGTGTCGGAGAGAATAGGAGTGTCGAAGGACAGATTCTCCCGCTGGCTCATGATCGCAACTCCATGGTCACCGAGTGTGCCAGATAGCAGGACCACGTCTCCCGGGCGGACCCGGTCTCCCGATAGCTCATCACCATCTGGCAGAAAACCCAACCCGGTTGTCGTGATGAACACTCCGTCGCCATTTCCTTGCTCCACGACCTTGGTATCTCCGGCCACGATTGCAACGCCAGCTTCTTTGGCCGCCTTCGCCATCGACTCCACGATCCTGGCTAGGTCCTTCAGCGGGAAGCCTTCTTCGAGTATGAAGCCGGCGGTGAGGTATAAAGGAGTTGCTCCCATGACCGCCACGTCGTTGACCGTGCCGTGCACCGACAAACAGCCGATGTCACCGCCGGGGAAGAACAGCGGGGATACCACGTGACTGTCGGTGGAAACTACGATTCTGCCCTTTGCCTCGGGCAGCAGAGTACCGTCGTTACCCTGGTCCAAGAAGTCGTTAGCAAAGTGCTTGGAAAACAGGTCGGTGATCAGCTGCACCATGGCACGTCCCCCGCTGCCATGGCTCATATCTACCCGACCGTTTCTTAGATCGAGGGGGCGTGTGTAGCCCTTTTTAATCTCAGCGCTCAAAGGGTCACCTCTGCGTCTTTGTACCTTCCATAGCTATAATGCGCAGCGCAGGCTCCTTCAGAGGAGACCATGCAAGATCCCATCGGATCTTCCGGGGTGCAAACGGTGCCGAAGAGTTTGCAGTCGGTGGGCTTTTTCAGGCCCCGCAGAATCGCCCCGCATTCGCAAGACTTGTTGTCGGGGACGGGCTTGTACTCCAGATTGAATCGCCGCTCTGCATCGAGTTCAGCGTATTGGCTGCGAATCTTGAGCGCCGAATATGGAACTTCCCCTAGCCCTCGCCATTCAAAGGTCCGCCTTAGTTCGAAGACCTCACTCACCAGTTTCTGTGCCTTAAGATTTCCCTCTGGGGTTACCGCCCGAGTAAATTCGTTTTCTACTTCTGCTCGGCCCTCGTTGACCTGACGAACCAGCATTAAGATTGCCTGCATCACATCGAGGGGCTCAAATCCCGCAATCACCACCGGTTTACGGTACTCCTCGGCGAAGAACTCATAGGGTCGGCTTCCGATGATGGTAGAGACGTGGGCTGGACCTACGAAGCCGTCTAAGGGTACCGTACCGAGGACTCTGACTTCTGGGGATTCCAAGATATTGATGATCGCGGAGGGTGTCAGTACGTGACAACACAATACGGAGAAGTTCTTCATGCCTTCGGCGTCGGCCTGTCGGATTGCCTCTGCGGTTGGGGGAGTTGTTGTTTCAAAACCGATAGCGAAGAAGACCACCTCTTTGTCAGGGTTATCGCGGGCAATCTTTAGGGCATCGGTGACCGAATAGACCATCCGGATGTCTCCGCCCCTCGCCTTCGCCCGCATGAGAGACAGCCTCCCCGAGGCTGGAACTCGAAGGGTGTCGGCGTAGGTACAAAGGATCACGCCCTTTTCTAAGGCGAGCATGATTGCGAGGTCTATACGCCCGATCGGAAGCACGCACACCGGGCAGCCCGGGCCGTGGATCATCCTCACATTGGAAGGTAAGAGATCCGGCACGCCATAGCGTGAAATGGCGTGGGTATGTCCGCCACAGAACTCCATGAAGTTGTATCGCCGATTAGGGAGCGCTTCAGCGGCGATAGCCCGGGCAAGCCCCTGGGCAACCTGACCGTCTCGGAACTCATCGACGTATTTCACGATGCGGCCTCTGTGGGAGACTCTTCGGCTTCAGACATGATGGAAAGCGTTTTTTCTGCTTCTTCCGGATCTAGGCGAGTGAGGGCATAGCCGACGTGAATGATGACGTAGTCGCCGACTTCGATCCCTTCTACGAGGGCAAGGGACACTTCTTTTCGGACGCCACCCAGGTCGACAATTGCTAAGTCGTTGTCCGCTATTTCTACGATGCGAGCTGGAATGGCTAAACACATAAGCTTTTCCTTTCAGGAACTGTGCTGAACTGCAATCGATTATTCCTCGAATTCCAAGCCGACACCCCTAGCCGACCCATATCTGGCCGGTTCGCAAAAGAGCAGTCCAAAGCGAGTAGTTTGGCCGAGGAACGGAAATCACACAGATAGTCGGCCAATAGGGTTAGCTCAAGATGCACTTGGTATGCACTTTGTTCGGTCCGGGTGGTCAACATTGAAAGCAAGGGTATCATAAAGCGAAGCGGCCTCCGCAAAAACATAGTTTCCAACTGCTAATCAGGCAGATTTTGAGGCATTTGCGAGTTTGGACCTCAGCTTGTGTCGGACCGTAGGTGTTTTTCTGGGGGAGATATGAAGGCGGCATTGCTTTGATCTTCTTTGTCAGACGACTTCACACAGAAGCAGACCTCGTCGCTCAACCTTCGCACTTATCGCTTAATTCGAACCGATAGTCGCACATTTTCGGGCCATTTTCAGCTCTTTCGCCACTGGGCAAAATAACTAGCTGTAGATAAGGGGAGTGGGCAGTTTCCAGATCGGCACTTTGGTGATCTTGTGGCATCAGACGTCAGCCATCAACTGTTTTCCCCGATGAAACCTGTTCCGCTTTGGCGAGTACATGTTTCCAGCGATACGTTTTCTAGTGATTCAGCCGCCAATACGGTCTGTGATATGAGCCTTATAAATACACAGAAAGTGCCCCTTGAGCTGGGAGATAGGTGTTGCAACCCAACCTATTTCACGCAACCAAAGGAGCACTTTCTGTGAGTCAAGCCTATTCATCTCGCGGCGAATTAGGTTCTGATTTGGACATAAAGCAGCCGGTTGCCAATTCGGGGTTTGCCGTTATGACCACGCTCAGTTGATACTTGGGATATTTCGGCCTATCCCGGATAAAGGGTCATGGTGATTCGGCAGATCCAATCTTGTTAACAATTAGCTCACGCTTACTGCTGGAGAATTGACTTTCGGATCAAATATGAACCGCTTCAATGCCCGGAGGACCGGATCCAAAGGGCGGATGCGAGCTCTTTGGGGATGGCCCCCTCGGTGTGCGGTAGCCAACTGGGCTCCTCTACTACGGGCATTTTCGCTAGCTAGATGAGGTGGTTGGAGCGCGGGTCTACCAAGCTAAAGCAGGTGGGAACGGGGATGGTAGCAAGAGCTAAACGAATTAGGGGGACATCGACTCGGCGACTTGAGAGGCTTCGGTTTATGAGTAACTGGTTTGCATAGTACCGTATCAAAAAGTTGCGATATCACCGGATCATGAGCTAATGGGCCCCTACATAACAGGATTCCGTTGTGAAAATGGAGTTGCCAAAAGGAAAAAAAGAGACATCGTTCCCAGGCCCAAGTCTTGGAAGTTTTAAAGTTTAGGAAGTATGCTAGTGTGACCGATGTCTCTAGGTACGGATTCCGTTGGATTAGAAGTGTAGGATTTCCTGGCTCTAAGTCCTTTGGAGGATGACGGGACATTGGACAAGGTGGGAGCGTCAGAGGAGCTGGAGTTCTGCCTGGATTTTAGGGGTGGCTCGGGCGATTGAGGAGTTTGTCAAACGATAGCTGGGACAAAGGATTTTTCTGGGGAGTATGCCCTTGCGTCAGCTGACTGTTTGGGCAGTAGATCGGTGGGCAGTAGATCGGTGGGAAGGATTGATTTTGAACATGGAGGGGCTGTCGGGCGTTTTGGGCGTGCTGACGTTTGAGTCAAGAAGTCGAGTTAGCGGTTGAATTCCTGGAGCGCTCGCTGGAGCGTCGCAGTGGCCCCCGCAATAGTCGATGGATTCATGAGTTCGATACTGAGCCATGACCAGATAACCTTTTTCCATTCAGAGCGCATGGTGCAGATTGTGGACGCAATAGCCCAAGAGGTCGGGCTCGATGGTGATTCCCTCATTGAGGCCCGTGAAGCTGCTGCTTTTCATGACCTTGGCAAAGTAGAAGTGCCGATCTCTATCCTTGGTAAGGCGGGTATTTTGACCGAGGATGAGTTCGTTACGATGAAGGCCCACTCCGCCCTTGGAGCAGATCTAATCTTGAAGGTCGCACCTGATCTGTGGAATATATCCCAAGGCGTGAGGAGCCATCACGAACGCCTTGACGGAAAGGGCTACCCCGATGGTTTGAAGGGAGAAGAGATTCCGATCCTTGGTCGCATTATTGCAGTTGCCGATGTCTTTGATGCCCTCACCCATCCGAGGCCTTACCGACAGGACATGTTTAGTGCGGAATCAGCCATCGAGTACTTGCAAGATAATGCCCGAACTTCATTTGATCCGCGGGTTGTATCTGCGATGTGTGCCGTCAAAGACACTGTCCGCCTCACCTACTGAGTAGCTGGGTTCCAGATGCCGGTGATACGAGAGCCTGCTAGTCAGCGGGCTCCGTAGGCAGCGGGTCAAAAGTAAGTTCGGCCGCGGCGACCGTCCGATACCCAAGGCTTCGGTATCCAGCCTCGCGCTTGAGGGCCATTCTTGCGAGCATCGGCTCATTCTCGTCGACGTAATCGTAGATGATTGCGTCGCGCTTGGTATCGTACAAACGATGCAGTCGACCGGCATACTGAGAAAGGGTTCCCCTCCATGCAATTGGCATTGTCAAGAATAAGGTGTCAAGTCGGGCGTCATCGAAACCTTCGCCAAGATATCGCCCAGTGGCCAAAATGATTCTTTCCTCGCCAGATGGAATTGCGGCTAAAGATTCGGTTGCCGATTGTAGCTGCCGAGCATTCATGCCTCCACTGAGAACTATGACGTTCTTTGCCAGCCCGGATAGGGAGCTAGCCAGTGATTCCAGGTGATCCTTGCGCTCGGTAATAACCAATGGCGAACGGCCACCTTTGAGCGCCAAAAGAATGTCTTCAATGATCAGAATGTTTCGCTTGGCATCCCGAGTCAGAGCTGCATAAAGTCGCTGGATTGTTGGTTTTTCATCTGGATCGTTTCGATCAAGCCGGAAGTCCGTTCGACGAAAGGAGACCTTGTGGTCGAAGGGCCGCTTGGCCGCCTGCATCTTGGCGTTTACGCGATACCGAATTGGCCCGCACTGCATGAAGACAATCGGATGGTGCCCATCTTTTCTGGTGACGGTCGCTGATAGGCCAAGCACATTTCGTGCTCTAGTCTCCCTTGCGACGGCTTCAAAACCTACAGCGGAGATGTGATGACATTCGTCGACAATTACGTGGCCGTAATCTGCGACGAGATCGCAGACCACACCTTTACGGACCAAACTTTGCATAAGTGCGATATCGATTATGCCGGTTGGTTGCTTCTTTGCTCCGTGGATAACACCGATCTGGTCGGCTGGAATGTCTAGAAAGATTTGAAGCTGAGCGATCCATTGGTCAAGAAGCTGTCGGCGATGGACTAGAACTAAGGTGTTCCGGTCCCGCATTGCGATCATCTTTGCTGCGATTACCGTTTTCCCGAATGCGGTTGTGGCAGCGAGCACCCCAATGTCATATTTTAGAAGTGCACTCGTCGCTGCATTCTGTTCTGGCGTCAGTTCACCGAGGAATTGAGTACCAAGTAGCCGGCCTTGTTGGCGCTCATCGCTAAGCACGGCCTTTACACCGATATCGTTTAGGAGTTTCAGTAGATCTTCAAGACAACCTCTGGGAATAGCGACATGCTTGGGGAACAGTTCAGCACATGAGATGATTCGTGGTTTGTCGAAAGTTGACAAACGCATCGCTTGTGCCGCGTAGAATTCCGGGTTTTGGAATGCTGCTAAACGCACAATGCGACTGACAATTGCCGATGAAAGGTTCGATCGGTCAACGTATAGCTGATTTGCTAGAACAACCGTCACCGTATCGGGATGTCCGCCTTCAATCGGTGGCTCTTCTTTGCTACGCGATGGTGACGCTGCCCAGGGTTCATCGTCCTCGCTCGTTGATGGAAGCGGAACCCGAAGCACCAATCCAGCGGAAGCGGCTCCTTCGGTGATCGATAGCAGCTCACTTCGAGAAATGCGTTTAATTGACGATAGGTAGGTCCATTGATCGTCGAACGGGTGAAAATTATCATCGAGAAAGACGCTGTTTCCCTCTTGACGAGGGCGTTTCTGCAATGGCAGGGCGATCAAATTCCCGAATCCCCCGACTGGCATGGTGTCTTGGCTTGGAAACAATCGATCATATGAGTCGAAGCCAATTTCTGGATTGAGATCCATGGCAGAGGTCACGAGAAGGGCACCTAGCCTTCTAGCCTCACCAGCCGGCACTGGCTCAGAAAAGAAAATCCATGCGTGAGCGCCATTTCCCGAGCGTGATCGTTCAATTGCTACCGGGACGCCTCTTGACCTAGAAGCATCTCTGAATGCAGCCACATCCTGCAGCCAAGACTTCTTATCGAAATCAGCGGCTAGAAACCAACATGTCTCGTCTGGAAGTAAGGGATACACGCCTAGAGTTAGATTCGTTGATTTGCTAGTTCCTGTATCGGCAAGATGTGATCGGATCGCAGCGTCGCTAATTGGAACAAATGCCTGGTTGAAGCATTCGCCGCATTTGACTTGTGGTTTAGCACACACTCCCCGCACCCACTCATTTCGACAGGTGGGTGCGTAGCCCGCTTTCCCGGAGCTGAGACTTTCCCACCGGTGCGGAAATACGTCGTCTCGCCCTCGGAAGAGGCTGCGAAAAAGGGCTACTTTCTCAGAAGTGGGAGACGCCATAGTAACCGGGCCGGTTGCGAAAAGCGTTTCCTTGGCCGCCTCCTCTGCTAGCGAGCGCTCCAGAGTATCCAACTGTACGATCATTTCTGACCGTTCTCGATCAAGCTCGGCAATCCGAGCTTTCAGGTTCGATATTTGTCGACGGATGGCTTCTGTTTTGGCGATTTTGAATCCTCCTCATGGCTAAGGTCAGGGGATCCCGGCTCAGGTAGCCTGAGGCGTCCGGCGGACACCCGGGTCTTATGCTATCAACACCAGCTGGGTTGAATCCAGCCTGAACTACCATCACGGCCGCAGAAATCTTGTCCCTTTGGCTAACAGACTCGCTGACTGTTGTAGGTCTAGCTCTGTGGCGACAGTGGTAGGCGGTGGCTAGTTTCGGCAGCGCATTGGGGGCAATCGGTCATCGGAGCCTTGGTTCACGAAGTGATAGACCTCGACCGCGTTTCTTGACCATAGGCATCAGTTCGTTCCGAGCCGACACGGTAGCGTCGTCCGGCAAATCACGGTTCAACCCTTTTTACCAGCCAGAAAGACAACCCAATGAGGACCAGCGCAGCAGCACCTGTTATTGCGGTGTAGATCCATTGAAGTTCCCAGAAGCGAGAAATTGGCTGGTAGCTGAACTTGTTATAGAAGTCGTAGGCGGCTACGCAATTGCTAAAAGCTTGCCGATTGAATGTGTTGGCGGGACTAGTCGCGAGCGATTTGTTCTGGAGATGTGATGCACGGGCTGAACAGCCATTGATCGCATGGTTGACGAATGAGTTTGATATCGGGGCGCCATTCTTGGTAACGATTGTTACGGCGACTATCTGCACGCCCTGCGGATATGGTTGGACCGGGTTTACCTGGTTACCCCAGTTACTAGCCGTGATTATCGTTTTTGGGGGGAGCAAACGCGGCTCGGTAGCAGAGACTCCGAAGGCTATAGCTCCATAGGCAAGAGCGCTCACCAAAACAGCGAGCGAGGGCCGCTTCAGAAGAATTGAACTAAGTACCGAAAATGCGACCAGCAGAACCGCTATGCCCACCGGGGCGGCACCGCGAAATGGAAACATTCCCCATGGGTTGTAAGTGAAAGGATAGTTGTGGGGGAAGATCCACCGCGAGGCTTCGATCTCTCCAACTATCGATATGAGCAGAGCGCCGAATAGACCCGGCAATAATCTGGAAGCGAGCCATTGGTTTCGAGTTACGGTTTGAGTCCAAGAAAAACGGACGCTTTTTGTATCAAACTCCCTGGCGAGGCTAGGGGCGACGAACACTAAAGCACATACTGCTGGCAGGAGATAGATAAACAGATTCGTTATCGGACCGACATAAACGGATGGCATGCTGATAAAACCTGTGCAGGTGCTTCCTACACACTTTTGAAGTGTCGCATAGCCTGGGGACCCATTCGTTATTGTCGGCACGTTTCGCATCGTGTAACCCGCAAAAGCGAACCAAATAGTCTCAACAAGCGCAAACCCAGCAATGTAGGCGGCTAAGCGGCGATGGTGGGTCGAATATCTAAACGACAATCTAACTAACGATGGTGTTCTTGTGGTCGAAGCCGTGGTGCTCATTTATTGCCCCCTTGCTCTGATGGCTTCAGGGAAGACCCTTTTCCCAGTCATCCTCGCGATCATGATCTCCTCTAGGCCGGCTGGTTTTGAGTCGAGTTGATAGCGCAGTGATTCATTAGCAGAACAGATCAAAAGCTGTGTATCCATTTCGATCAGGTACTCCGATGGAGAATCGACAAGGCGGTTAATCAGGCTTCGGTTCTCATTTGAGTTTGTCGCCCAAAAATGATTACCTAGGAGTTCCTCGGTTGCCTGTGACAGCACTACGGAGCCCTTCGATAAGAGGACTATGTGGTCACATGTCCGTTCGAGATCTCCGACCAGGTGCGAAGAGAGCAGAATCGTCGTTGCTTTGTCGTAGGCGTGTGAGAGAAAAATACCTAGCAGTGCTCTTCGGGTAACTGGGTCCAGCGAGGCAAGTGGCTCATCGAAGAGGAGCACAGCGGGCTCTTTTGCGAGAGCCATCAGGACGGCTACGACGTGTTTTTGTCCTCCAGATAGTCGATTGACCTGACGATCCAATGGAATCTCAAGCTGATCATATCTTTGGAGGAGAACCTCTTCATTCCACGTGGAGTTGAGGTCTCGCCCCAGCTTGGAGAGTTTCTTCAAAGATAGCCACGACGGCAGTGAAGCTACTTGGTCGACAAAGCCGACTTGGGATAGCCACGCCTGATCCTGAGATGGTGACGATCCATTTATTTGGA
>JABEUM010000076.1 GCA_013044475.1 Acidimicrobiaceae bacterium
GTGTTGTATCAGTATGCAATTTACTCATCATTGCCTAGTCGGCGACTCGGCAGGCTCACTACAGACGTGGCCGCGAATGCTCAACCTTCACCATGGACCGGGTATGTGTCCGCAGCGGTAGATCAAGTTGGAGGTCAAGCTGTGGAGTCTTTCCGAGAATGTGATGCCCGGTCACGAGGGGTCGGATTCAGACGGATAGTTCTGCGAAGAAGAGATTCCGAGCTTCCCCGAGCGTCGAGCAGCAGCTTGCTGTGTATAGACATAGAAGTAATTTTTCTAAAGGTCAAATAACTGGGTAATCTGGAAACGATCTATTTGGAGGATCTATATGGCAATGAGGGAAGAGTGCAAGAACTTCCAGAGTCGAACCTACGCATCTGGGGAAACAGCTAGATACTGCACAATTGATCTTGCGCCCGAAGCTCCCTGGAGCTGCCCTAATGACTGTCCGGGCTTTCAGCCCCGGATGGCCGATGTGGCCTGGGTTCACGGAAGCCTGATCTCTCCCCCCGCCGAAGAAGCCCCCAAGACAGCGGCACTCCCCGAAACGCAATCGATGCTGCAAGAGGCCGAGCAGATAGTCTCAGACTCTTTTCCAGAGGCAGCGCAAGAGGTACGCCACAAGAGGCGACGTGGTCTATTCGGATGGCGTAAGGACTTTTGATCCCGGTGGGGCTGTCGGTCAGTCGCCTTTGAAAGTTGCGGGTCTTTTTTCAATAAAGGCAGCCACGGCTTCATTTAGGTCGTGAGACTCTATGAATGCAGAGTTCCATAGGGCGACTCGGTCTAAGTCTTGGCTTAGATCTCGGTTGTAGATGCCATCCAGAATCTCTTTGGTCCCCATGGTGGCGAGGGGCGAGTTATTGGCTATCTCGTTTGCGAGCTTGATACAGGCCGCCTGAAGCTGATCTAGGTTATCAACCACTGAATTGACGAGCCCCCAATCCTGGGCCTCCTTGGCGCTAAAATCTCTAGCGGTCAGTGCGAGTTCGTACAGGACCCCCTTTGGAAGGATCTGTGGGAGTCTTTGTAGTGAACCGATATCAGCGACAATTGCAATCTTGGCTTCCCTGATCGAGAAGGTGGCGTCCGTAGTTGCAAGACGCATGTTGCAAGATGAGATGAGATCGACCCCTCCTCCGATGCAGTAGCCGTGTATCCCTGCGATCGTGGGTTTCCGGCAGCTATCCAGGCTTGATATAGCGTTTTGCAGCTCCTTGATCCGCCTGTAGAGTTTGGTTGCAGTAGCCGCTTGGCTCGAGGTGTGGTCCTTGCCGAGTGGAAGAGGACTTTCCGTGAGATCCAAGCCGACGCTGAAGTGCCTGCCCTTGGCCAAAACTACAATGACCCGTACATTCGGATTTTCTTCCAGTTCCGCTACCGCATTAGGTAGATCGATCCAGAATTGGTTTCCCATTGCATTCAGTTTTTCCGCTCGATCGAGCCAAATCGTACCTATCGAACCCTCTACCTCGGTCGTTATAACGGCCATGCTGCCTCCAGGGCCAGTCCAAAATTCCCCTGTTTGGGAATACCCTGCTAAAGATACCGTCAAATAGGGCCTTTTTTCGGTCGCCACGGCGATCTTTTGTGCTTGCGGTAAAAAGTCCAAATAACCAGGGTGATTCGAAAGTGAGGTTAATTAGTAATATGTAGGTAGTTGTATTTCGAGATCACTTCTTGTGACACTTTGTAGAGGAACCAAATGCGGATCTTAAACAACGAGGTGGATTGGTCAATCCCCAGCTGGGCGGATAGCGAGGCCGAGATGGTGTCCGTCCTTTCTCAGCTCCAGGAGATGAGTTTTCCTTCCGAGAGAGAGGAAGACTGGCGATACGGTGACATCGACGATGTCACCTTAGAGGGCCTGAAGATAGAGCCGCTTGAGGCTAAGCCTACTATTGAAGCCGCCATCCAAACGGGAGTCGGGGGCGTGTCGGAACTTATAGCCCCATATGGCGAGTTTGATAACGTCATAATATTGACTAACGGCTCGCCTAGCGGAATCAAGTTGTCTCCAGATTCGACCTTGGAGACAACCGGGAGTTCAAAGCGAAGAGGTGAACTCGAGGGTTTCGAACTCGTGGATTATGGTTTTTCCCAAATACCGCTGCGACTTAGTCTTCCGCCCCGCACCACTAGGACGATTATCTGCGATCTTGGTTCGCAAAACGCCTCTCTTGGTCTCAGGACGCTAGAGATAGTGGTAGCAGACAACGCCGAGCACGAGATTTTTGAGATTCGCTCGGGAGGGGCTCGTGACTCGATTGAGGTTCCAAGGACGGCACTGGTTATAGGTGAGAACTCGAAGGTAACCTACACTTCGCTGCAGAACAGAGAGTTAGATACCAAGGAATTTGCCTACTTGAACATTAGCGCAGGGAAGGACTCGACGGTTAACTGTTTCCATCTAGCGGTTGGCGCCAGATATGGGCGACTCAGGACCGACTGTGACCTCGTAGGAGAGAATGCCTCGGCGAAGCTCCTTTCGGGATATATTGGCGGAGGCGATCAGACCCTGGAATTTAGAACCTTCCAAAATCACCTCGCCAAGAAGACAAGGTCTGAGCTGCTTTATAAAGGTGCGTTGGCCGGTAGCTCGCACTCAATTTATAGCGGCCTTATCCACATCGCCAAGGGTGCCGTAGGGTCAGACGCTTTTCAGACCAATAGGAACCTAGTATTGAGCGACTCTTCTCACGCCGACTCGGTCCCAAACCTCGACATCCAGGAGAATGATGTACGCTGCTCTCACGCCTCCGCAGTAGGGCCGGTTGAAGATGACCAGCTTTACTACCTGGCATGTCGGGGTGTCGAACCCGGAACCGCCGAGCGAATCTTGGTCCGAGGCTTTTTCAAGGAGCTTTTAGGAAGCGATCCGCTCGAGGTGCTTGAAGGGGTCATTTTCGATTCGCTTGAGGAGAAATGGTAAAGTGCCCGAGCGTGTTGCAATCGGACAGGAGACCGACTTCGTGGATAAGCCGGTCAAGCGAGTGGATTATGAGTCTCACCGGGTGGTAGTCGTTCGAATTGAAAGTGACTACTACGCGCTAGGTGACAAGTGCTCGCACGCAAACTTTTCGCTTTCGGAGGGTGAAGTCTACGAGGCCGAAAGGGAGATCGAGTGCTGGAAGCACGGAAGTACATTTTCGCTCGTCGATGGGAAACCCCAGAGCCTTCCCGCAGTCAAGCCCGTTCCGGTCTACGAGATTGAAGTAGATAGCGGCACGGTTTATTTAGTAATCCCCGAGGAGAGGCAGAAGTGAGTAGTGGACTCGTAATTAGAGATCTGGTTGCTGGGATCGAAGGCCGCAAGATCCTGAATGGAATCTCTCTAGAAGTACCTCCAGGACAGGTCACTGCGGTAATGGGTCCGAACGGCTCAGGTAAGAGTACTTTGTCAAACGTAATTATGGGGAGGGGTAGTTACCGAGTCGATTCGGGATCGGTCACCCTCGAAGGCAAGGAACTCTTGGGACTCGCCACTCACGAAAGGGCTAGGGCAGGACTCTTCCTTATCTCGCAATACCCCTCCGAACTCCCCGGCGTGACAATGGAAGAGATGCTTGAAGCCGCTCTTGAGTCGAGGGGCATTTCGGCGGACCAGCTCGGAGTCGAGATCGATAATCAGGCGGCTTTGGTTGGTTTCCCGGAGAGGCTATGGGGAAGATTTGTCAACGTCGACCTTTCGGGCGGGGAGAAGAAGCGGTCTGAGGTCGTCCAGATGGCGATAGTTAAGCCGAAGTATGCAATCCTCGATGAGATCGATTCTGGCTTAGATATTGACGCTTTGCGCGCGGTTTCTAGGAGGGTCCGAGAGATCACGGATTCAACCGGAGCAGGGGTCTTGGTCATTACCCACTACGCGAGGCTACTAAAAGAGTTACATCCAGAGACTGTTTTGGTCCTGTCGGAAGGGACAATTAAGGCGACGGGAGATATCGGACTTGCCTTAGAGCTTGAGAAAACCGGTTACCTGGAGTATCGAGAGACGAAGCCAGAAGTGGTGAGTTCCTCATTGGAAGACCTATTCGGTACGGGTCAACAAGGTCCGTTCCCCAGTTAACACTTTAATTTCTCGGTTGTCTCGTGCACCCATTGACGACCAAGAGTTGTGACTAGCGTCACGTTCTGCTACAGTAGTGGTGTCGCGATGAAAGTCGCAGCCTCAGCTGAGCCTTTGGGGGGGTGCTCAGCTGAGGACGAGTCGCCTTGGCGACTGGGGTGAACCGGCAGGGGGGTCCGGTTTGCCCTTATTTCATTTAAATGAGCTGATTTATGCTGCTTGTCCTGCACTGCTAGCTCATGGTTGCGAAATGTAGCGACGGATCAGACCCAAATCGGAGTATTTCCTAA
>JABEUM010000077.1 GCA_013044475.1 Acidimicrobiaceae bacterium
CAACTCTCGGACTAGTGAGAATGAAGTCCGAGACGAGAACCTTGTAAAAGGTGCATCATAATGAGTGGACTCACTATTGATCACTCAGATGCAACGGTTACAGACGCTGGCCTCTTTTCAGAGCTTGCTCAGCCGCTAGAAAGCCCTGCCTCAAGGAATGTTACAGGCGGCGGGTTCGTCAGGATTGGCCACATGACTATGACAGACGTATCTAGATACTGCCTGGAAAACACTGTTCTCCTAGGATGCGTGCCCTGGTTATTACCCTCGCTCAGAGGTGTGCTGGGGTTCTTTTGTCTAGCAATGTGCGTAGCTTCTTCTGCCCTGGCCCGCAGCGCACACACTCGAAGGCTCCTAGCCAGCCTCTTGGATACTTCATGTCAGTCCCGTCCCGAAATAGCCGCCTGCCTGTTTGGGAGAGAGCATCCATGGTCATCGGGTTCGCTTCGTGACTTGCAGCAGATGCAACGGCCATGCCCTCGCCAGGACTATTTCCGCTGCCTTGCAAGACAGGAAGGCAGGGAACTTTCCAATGGTATTCAAGACACGCCGGTGATTTGGAAGTTTTTCGCTCCTTTATCGTTGAATCTAAGCAATAGAGTGAAAAGTCGAGGAAAATGTCTGTACTTGTCTGCTTCCACGCGCATCCTGACGACGAAGTCATGCTGACCGCAGGGGTAATGATGAAAGCAAAACGCGACGGCCACAGGGTCGTACTCGTGACCGCTACCGATGGAGCTTGCGGAGAATACCCACCAGGAATTCTGGCCGAGGGTGAAACGCTGGCTGAGAAGAGGACTAAGGAGCTTGAGGCCTCGGCAAAGATCATCGGCATTGACCGACTCGTTTGGCTCGGATACCGCGATTCAGGGATGATGGGAACCCCGGATAACGACAATCCATCCTGTTTTTGGCAAGCTGACATTCAGCAGGCCGCCAGCAGGCTAAAGAAGGTACTCGAAGAAGAGTCAGCCGATGTCCTCACGGTCTACGACGACCACGGGGGATACGGCCATCCTGACCACATCCAGGTTCACCGGGTAGGGGTTTTGGCTGGAGAGCTCTTCGGCATAAAGGCAATCTACGAAGCCACCTTAAACCGAGATCGCTTTTTAGAGATGATGAAGGCGGCATCTGATCTAGACGAGTTCGCCGAAGTTGCGCGCGAGTTCCAGGGACAACTCAAAGAGTTCGAGATGGGTCAGCCAGAGTCGGCGCTCACTACCGCTGTAGATGTATCGGAATTCTCCGGCGCGAAAAGAGAGGCATTTTTTGCCCATGAGTCCCAGGTGGCACCGGACTCTTGGGTGCGCAAGATCCCTGAAGACTACTTCAAGGCCGCTTTCGCCGCCGAATACTTCACCCTCAGAGGTGCACCTGCCGGGATCAGAAGCAATGACCTATTCGACTTCCCTTGGAATCAAATTTAGCTTACGCCCAAGAAACTACCGGGCAAATCCAGATCCGGGATGAGATATCCACACGCTGGATCTTCGGCTAGTGGATCTCCAAATGCAGCAAATGCTCTTGATCTTGACCCACCACAAAGGTCTCTGTAGCCACATACTCCGCATCTGCCGCTAAAACTAGCCTCACGGATCGAATGCAAAAGAGGATGGCTTCGATAGATGTCGGGGAGTTCCGCAGACTTGATATTCCCGAGTGATACCGGGAGGAACCCAGAGGGATATACGTCTCCGTTATGGGCCACGAAGACTATCCCCTTTCCGTCTCTCGTAGCTACCGATGGAACTTTTGCCGGCCCTGGGGACTCACCGAGCCGGCTCCTGAGGTCCTCGCTCAACTGCCGATACAGATCTCCAGCCGGGAGTATTTGCGGTCCAGCGGCGTTTGGCTCTTTTAGATTGGCAGCAACCCGCCTGAAGAAAGGTGCCTCGACGGTTCGAACTAAAAGGCCATAGCTAGATACGTCGTAGAGGAAACGGGCCACGTCTTCATTCTCGTCTGGAGCTAGTTCTAAAAGAGCCGTTCCACGTCCGACCTGAATGAGGAAGAAGACCTCCCATATCTTTACGCCCAAGCCGAGCAGCTTCTCCGCCACAGCGGGCAAATCTCTATAGGTTGTCCTCATGACAGTCGAGTTCACCTGTACGCTAAATCCATGCGTCAAGAGTCTCGATATAGCCTCCAAGGTCTGTGAATAGTGACCGTCTATCCCTCTGACAAGATCGTGAGTCTTCTCAATTCCGTCGAGCGATATTGAGGCTGACCTTACACCTAGCGAGTACATCTCATCCAGCGCTTTGTCACTTAGGTGTTCACTTACCGCTGGCGAAATTGCTACCCTAATCCCGAGATCGCTAGCGTACTTGATGAGCTCGAATTTGTCCGGCCTCATCATGATGTCGCCGCCAGTCAAAACCAGGATCGGTGACGGCGTCCCAAATGACGCAACCTGTTCAATGAGCCTTCTCGAAGCGTCTCGGTCGAGTTCACCGGGCATAGCATGGGATATCGCTTGGGCTCGACAGTGGCTGCAAGCCAAAGGGCATGCCTTGGTGGTCTCCCAGAAAACCAGAATCGGCTTCTTGTCGAGCCGCAGCGCCCTGCCATGGCCAACTTGACCATGGGTCAGTTGCGAAGGTCGATTTGAGCCGTCGACATGCGTTTCTTGCTCAATAATTTGTTCCACGGCTGGCTCCCTCGGGATCGTTCAAGGCCAACGAAAATAGTCGGCCTCAAGGCATCACTAATCCTGGGATCAGTCCACTTATGTGGTCGGCACCTCTCTGACATCGAAAGGCTGGCGAATTTTCCGTCTAGTAAAAGATCATAACTGCTCAGCCATTTACTCGATCTTCCGAACCTGGCATAACCGCAAAAGCTACCCCGTCAGTCGAGACATACAGGTCAACGCCCGTGGCCCCCGGTTGGGTAGAGCTGGCGATCGCTAATCGAGAGGGGCCGCTTCGAGCGTTGCCCTGCAAGCTGTTAGCTAGAGGTATCTTCTCCTCTGGTGAAGACCGCTCGGCGAGTCCACTCTGTCTATGAATAAAAGCCCGTTCAGATGGTCAATCTCATGCTGGAATGCCCGAGCCTCAAACCCGTCGGTTTCGAACACAGCTGCCTGGCCCGTGAGGTCTTGACCCCGTACGACAATAGAGCGGGCCCTCTTGACATCCCCGGTCAGATCGGGCACACTCATACACCCTTCCCGCATCGTCTCCAAGTCAGAGACATGGATGAGCTCGGGATTTAGCATCACTACCAGGCCGTGACCTGTGGTCGTCTTCTTGTGGCTTGAGACATCAAGGACGAAAAGCGACTCACTACGACCGACCTGATTGGCCGCGAGCCCGACGCAGCCGGGAGAGTTATACATAAGCTCAACCATAGAAGCGGCGAGGTCCCTAATTTGGTCGTCGATCTCTGCGATCTGCGATGCTTTTCTGCTGAGTATTTCTCCCGGCAGTGTCACAACCTCAAGCAAGCTCAAACCTCACAACAGCTCCTCGCCGGCTTGATGAACCCTCACGGAAACTCCTAGCGCTTCTGCCTGTTCTGCTAGTTCCGCAGCAATAGTCTCCAATGTCAAATCTGCGGGCGGATCGACCTCGAGAACCATCACATAAGTAGGTCCGCCTGCACTATGTAGCACTCGGGTCGTCATGTCAACAATCGATGCTTCGAGTGCTGCGATTCGCTCGGATATACCCGAGACAATTCCGGGATGATCAGCGCCGTATACCGTGACCGAGAAAGGCCTGATCTCCTTGGACTTTAGTTCGTCAGTAGAGATCTCTGAGAGGGTCGTGGTAAGGCCAAGCTCTGCTGAAGCTTCGTTGAGTGCCGCTTTTAGCTCATCGGCTAACGAGGCATCCGGAAGCGTCACGATAAGCATTATTGCGAACTGCCCACCCAAGGTAGCCATGTTTGAATCTTCCAAATTTGCTCCGAAACGAGCCAATGTCTGGGTGACCCTGGCGACTATTCCGGGCCGATCCTTGCCGATAGACACCAACGCAAAGGTTTTCATGACGACCAGAATAACGGTTCAAAAATCCAAAATAACCTTGAATAGCCCCCTGCGAGACCAAAGAAGGTGGCTTTATACCCTAGTTGCACTTTAGGCTATATCTCATGGCCGCTAACTTTTCCTCGTCTGGAAGTCCCGTTATCTCGAGCGAAGAGTTACTCGCCATCTACCAACTCGACGAGGTTCTGGTCCTCGACACTAGGTGGTATCTCGACGGCAGAAAAGGGGTCGACTCTTACCGCTCAGGCCACATTCCTGGAGCAATCTTTGTCGACGTCGAAAGTGTATGCACCGGCTCCGGCGGACCTTCGCGAGGGCGGCATCCACTAAAAAATCCGAGAGACTTCGCTTCCGCTTTGGCCAGCATTGGCGTCGGTTCGGGGAGTCGAGTTGTGTGTTATGACGACCAATTCGGGTCTATCGCCGCCCGCCTTTGGTGGATGCTCGATCAACTATCGGTCGATGTCAAAGTGCTGGACGGAGGCTTTCAAGCTTGGAGTGGTCCGGTGGAGATCGCCGATACTATTGCCCGCCCGAACCAAAACCCAATTGGAGCCCCCGAGACTTGGCCGTCGGAAGTGCTGGTTTCGACCTCAGACGTTTCCAGGATCTCAAGGTCAAAAGGGGCGTACATCCTCGATGCCAGGGCTAGGGACAGGTATCTGGGTCAGTTCGAACCGATTGATCGAGTGCCGGGCCACATACCATCCGCCAAGTCTTTCCCGTGGACGACCATGATAGCTAAGGATGGTTTCCTGCCACCATACGAGCTTCGGCAACTCTTCAATGGCGTTCTAAAGGACCAATCAAAGCCGATCATCTGCTCCTGTGGCTCGGCGATAACCGCTTGTCATCTGCTCCTTGGATTACGCATTAGTGGAATCGACGGCGGCTTCCTCTATGAAGGCTCTTACTCTGGATGGTCATCGGACCCTAGAAGACCTATCTGCGTCGAAGAGTGCTAAAGGTTCTAGCCGTTCAACTCGCACACCATCGCAAGTTCACCCTCGCAGTTGGGTTCAAAGTGATCCAACTCTGAAGTAGTGTCAAGGATCTTAAATCGGTGCCTCTCATAGAGTGAAATAGCCCGAGCGTTTGATCGGCGAACTTCCAAAGCCACCTCCGAGGCCAATTGATGTCGTGCCCATTCGATCACCGCTTCTACCAGTCGATCGCCAGTTCCGGTGCCCCTGGCCCATGGCGCTACCCAAAGGGAATTAAGCATCACGATTCGGTCCGCGTAATCGATCGCACTTACCATGCCGGCAGGTTGGTCATTTAGGTATGCGACGACATTTAGAGGCAGCGCGTCTAGACGTGCCCTCCATCGGTCTTCAGTGTCATTCTGGCCGCTCCACTGTTCGAGTGTGGAATCAAAGGACTCTGGGGACTCCTCCAAGGCACTGAGGCGAAGATGCCTCCACAGCCTCCAATCCTCCACCCCAATCGATTTCACTTCTATGGAGGGCATAACCATTTCATCTTGGTCGAATCCCTTGAAGTTGTCGATTAGTCAAATCCTCCTAATGCGCGTCCCCGATCTAATACATGCCCTCCAAGTCTACCAATACCGAAGGCCACACGAAATTAGGCGGCCTTCGGTTCAAATTTAGAGCTATGGAGAGCAGAAGGGAGACAAAATGCCACAAAAGGAAGCATCCCAACGCCAAGCAGGGTTAAAGGACTCGGCCCCTATTTGCCAAAATTGCATTTTAGCTACACCTCGTTTCGCCTTCTCGGAAACGATCGTGCCGAGTTGGTACTACGAGGCCAGCTCGGAGGGTTGATTTTCCCTAGTTTGTTCGATCAAGGTGGCCAGGTTGTCGATCAATTCGATCAGCATCTTCCTACCCGCTTCCTCAGTGAAAGCGCCGCCTGTGTCGAATTTTGCGTGAGCGCCACCAATGTAAACTTCTGGCCTCGAAAGGACTTTTGAATTGGTGGCATGTAAGACTTGACGAAGCTGGTTCTGAGATCTCACGGTTCCAAGCACTCCAGGAGATGCTCCAGTTATGGCAACTGGCATATCCGATAGAACGCCCTTTGCATAGGGGCGAGACAGCCAGTCGATCGTGTTCTTAGTGAGGGCGCTGAACGAATAGTTGTACTCCGGAGAAGAGATGATAATACCGTCAGCTTCGCTGACCTTCTTGCGGAGTTCGACTACAGAAGGCGGCAGATTTTCGCCCTCAAAATCCTCATTGTAAAATGGCAACTTCTCGAGGCCCTCCAAGACCTCAATTTCCACGTTGGCCGGAGCCAGTTTTGACAGGGCATGGAGCAACTTTGTGTTCAGTGAAGCCGAACGTGTCGACCCAGAAATCCCAAGTATCCGAATTCTTTGCTGCACTTTTTCCACCTCGAATAATTTACTTTTCAACTAATAACCAACCTAACTCGTCTACTGGTTGTTCCCATTTGAGCAAATCAACTAATCGCTCTTTCCAATTACCGAAAAACAAACGTCTTCTATCAGATCGCTCCGCCGAGAGGACCGACGGCTTTAGCCGTCAGGTGAATCGATCCATTCGGTTGTTGTGAACCTTTAGTTTGGTTATGAGCTATCCCACAGAGATACGGCGAGCAAGTATTCTAAGCTGCCACATGGAAAGGCAAAAGATGGGTGATGGATTGAGCAAAATAAGCGACAAAATACGCCTGTTCATCGAGTCTCAGCAGGTGTTTTTCGTAGCTACAGCACCATCTGGTCCCGGTGGACATATCAACTGCTCCCCGAAAGGTGACAGCCAAACGCTGAAAGTAATAGACGAATCGACCTTGGCCTACCTAGACATCACTGGAAGCGGCTCCGAAACTATCGCACATATCAAGGAGAATGGGCGAATCGTCATCATGTGGTGTTCCTTTGGGGAGAAGCCAATGATTGTCAGGGCTCACGGCCAAGCGCAAGTTCACCTTTTTGGCGAAGCAGATTTCGAAACTCACCTTGCACAATTTCCCCGGCGACTCGGTTCTAGGGCGGTGATAGTAGTGAGGGTGGAAAGGGTGAGCAGCTCCTGCGGTTTCGGAGTACCAGTGATGGAGCTAGTACAGGAAAGACCCGATATGAGCGAATGGTGTGAGAAGAAGGGCGAAGACGGTCTGGCCGATTACCGGATGCGAAAGAATGCAAAAAGTATCGACGGCTTGGATTCTTTCGCCATTTGACCTAGATCCAGTTCTTTAACTTTGGAAGTCACAAGGCAATTGGGAGCCGCTGAGCTAGGGCAGGGCTATTTGACTTCGATGAGACTCGGCGCAAGATTCTGTATCAGTGTATCTAGTTTCAAAAGTGACTTGATAAGCAAACGTGCTGGTCTTGCGCCCCGTATGGTTCCAGCTCCATCGGCTAAGTCGTTCCAAAAGATCCCCCAAGTGGAGTCGACTCGACTCGAAATGGCTGGAGTAAACAGCGTCCTCATCGCGACCGATGCCAGCCTTGGGTTAGCGATTGCAACTCTATGCAGCAATGCCGATGCTCTTTGGTAGTCGAAGAGGTTTTCCTGGATCCAAGTTCGATAGATGGCCGCCGGATCCGAAGCACCCGTATCGATGGCCCTCGCTGCGGCGACCGATGATGCTATCGCTTGGGCAATTCCCTCGCCCTGCAGTGGGTTGACAAGTCCTGCGGCGTCTCCGACCAGTAATGCCCTCCCCCGGCCGGCCTTCGTACCTGAAGTACCCATCTTGAGCCAACCGCCCAACTTTTGGCTAGGGTCAGGCCCATCCGAAATTACCTTGGATTCTGTCAGGCGACGGCGATAGCCTTCGAGTTCTCTTGTCGCCGTTACCCCTGCCTTTTTGTTCGACCCTACTCCCACTCCAACGCCTAGGTTGACCTTCCCGTCTCCGCTTGGAAATGCCCAGCCGTATCCGGGGAAGAGCCTTCCTTTCGACTCCTCCCAAAGCGAAATAGTGGGTAACCCTATCGTCGAGTCGAGATAGCTTCTGACCGCAAAGCCAAGCAAAAGCTTGCCTGGATCGACCAGCCCCAACGACTCTGCGACCGTGGATATCGATCCATCGGCTCCAACTAGGTAGTCAGCCTGCAAATTCTCACCATTTGGCAGAGCAATCTGATAACCCGTATCGGTAGATCCAACAGATCCAACCCGAGCATTGATAAGTTCAGCTCCGGCCTCAAGTGCGTATTGGAGCAGGTGGTGATCGAAGATCGCCCGAGGAGATGACCATCCCACTCCGTCATAGTCGAGACCTTGTTCCGATGGCAGGCGGACAGTGTCACCCTTAGGTCCAATGATGTTAACATCTGAGATCTCAACAGCCACTTCTGGCTTGGAAATTCCGAGCGACGAAAGGATTCGAACCGCCTTAGGTCCTATTACGTCGCCACAAGCCTTGTCCCTCGGAAATATAGACTTATCCACGATTCCGACCTTTGCCCCCCTCCTCGCCAGGGACAATGCACAGGTCGATCCGGCGGGACCAGCACCTACAACTATGACGTCAAAATGTTTCATGGTTCTCCCACACTACCCGTCACGGTTGAGCACTAAACGAACACAAATGAATGTGCAGGGCAAATACGCAGCGTCTGCCGGTCCTGATGTACCTGTCACGAGCGCCATTTGTGTTCAAACTATGAGCGAACAGTCCTCCGGTATCGGTATCGGCCATCCGGACCGTGCCTAGACCTCCGTCATTTCTCGGATATTTCGCTCTTGCCCTTGGATTCTCAGCGATTGTATTTCGTATAAGACCCTTTTATAGCCAAAGCGCCGAGCCGAGCTAAAGACCCTTAAATGGGCATATGATGTCTATAGCGCACCTCATGACCGAGATGCAAATGCTGCCCACCACACATCCTCATCGATGGTTTTAACCTTCGTCAATCGTGCAATCCAGCAGGGCCGCCGACGGGTGGTCGGAGACTGAAAACGCAAATGTAGCCGACGATCATGACAAGCCTGAGTGGACTCAGGGATCTCAGTCCTCTACGTTGAGAGGATCGTCAAATTCCCTCTAATACCGCTTCGGTCTTCCACCTACTCGCCGCCTAGTTAGGCACAAGTGGTGAGGATCATCCTCCGGTATCATCGGTCCTTGACTATTTTTGCCCACTGGAAGACCGCCATCGTTAAGCTGGCAATTCCGTTTGGCTACGACCTCCAAAGAGTCGCTCTTGCGATTGGCAAATGGCCCAGCCTTAGCGATCGATTGGGCGGGCATCTCCGGCAAGCTAACTTACCAGCCGTCACGACTGATATGCCAGGCCTGATAAAATCCGAGAATGCCGACGAATGAGCGAACGCTAGCGACCAAGGAACTAATTCGGCAAATAACCTCCAGACCGATACTTTTAATGTGGAAAGCGAAGTAGCTTCCGATACGGCCATCAGCAGAATCCACCCAATCACATCGGCTCTCACAAAGCATCGGATCGGTCACCGATTCTTTGCTGATTCAGCTCGCGACGAACGCAGCAGAATACGCCACAAATAGGCGTCGATGAGCCTTCGAACCATAGATCCAGAAATGCCAAACAGGAGAAGATAATGCTTTCAAACTTGACATCCACGACGTCTCGCAAACAGGAATCGGACTACGTGCTTACCTTGCGCTGTCGCGACCGGCCCGGCATTGTTTATGCAGTGTCGAAATTCCTTTTCGAACAGAACTTGAATATCGTAGAAAGCCAGCAGTTCGACGACCACGAAACTGGTATGTTCTTCATGCGGGTCCAGGTCGAGACGGTCAGTGGCTCTGAAATTGACCTTGAGGTTCTAAGGGAAAGATTCCTCAGCGTCGCCGAAATATTCTCCATGACCTGGCGACTCTTGGCCCTGGCCGAAAAGCAGCGAGTCCTAATACTAGTAAGCAGGGCAGGTCACTGCCTCAATGACCTGCTCTTCCGGTCAGCCAACCACGCCTTGAACATCGAAATCCCTATGGTGATCTCCAATCACCCTGACCTTAGGGGTCTTGCCGAAAGCTACGGTATCCCCTACCGTCACATTCCTGTCACCCCAGATACCAAACTGGGGGCCGAGGCACAGCTCCTCGAGCTAGTCGAAGAGCTCAACATCGATCTCGTTGTCCTTGCTCGTTACATGCAGGTCCTATCCACGGACCTTTGCAAACGGCTCGAGGGACAGGCAATAAACATCCACCACTCGATTCTGCCGAGTTTCAAAGGTGGTCGACCATACCACCAAGCTCATGATCGAGGCGTCAAGCTGGTGGGCGCGACTGCCCACTACGTGACGGAAGAACTCGACGAGGGCCCAATCATCGAACAAGAGGTCGCCCGAGTTGACCACTCGATGAGCGCAGAAGAGGTTGCCATGCTCGGCCGCGACACCGAAAGCCTCGCCCTCGCTCGTGCCGTGCGCTGGCACACCGAGAACAGGGTGATGCTAAACGGTATCCGCACTGTCGTCCTTCATTAGGCTGCTCGAAATGCCGCTCCAGAGAATCTAGGCATTCCTTTTTCTTTTCTCTCTCCAGCCGTTGAGTCGCCCCCGTCCCCGCCACGGGGGCGGGACTCCGCGAGTCGGTGGTGTTGCCACCTCCGAGGCTCAGCATGCGCCACCGTGGTTACACTATCCAATTGAATCCGCCCCCGCATAGCGATAAGTCGCAACCAAGCCAAGAAAACCCTGCCAGCGCACTTACCAAAACACCGCCGCGCTCCTGGAATAATCGTGGCCATCGATGGGGACAAGTCAGCGGCCACTGGCACTTCGCACCGTTTTTCGGATCGCTGCCGCAACGGTCGTCATTAACGGTCAGTGACTGCCCTTTAGACGCATCGAACGTTGCCTTGCTATGACCAGCGAACTCTTGGACTTTTCTTCTTGATAGACTGACCGCGACAGCGAGCGCTCTCCTCAGCGCTCTGAATTGGCCACACTATGGTGACTGCTGGCATCGGGCAGCGAATCGCTAAAAGTTCATCCGAGGGTATGGCATATAGTGAAACCACGAATGGCCGAATTCCATCACCTTGAGGACACGAGTGCCCACCGAGCTATGCGGCAGCCTTCCGATTCAAATTAATACACAATCAAGAAGACCACAAGGGCCTCGACGCACCAAGCACGGCACGCAACAAATTCGGAGAGAGTGGCCCGCCTTCGTAAAGGCCCACACCTCGTTCACAACTACAGTTGCCAGCTGATTTCGAGCGAAAAGCCAAGGCCGCCCGGGCAGCGTCGACCCCCGGCACGAGCGCCGAACTTACAAGAAAGAAAACATAAGACGGCAAGATAGCCGCCATCTGAGTAATCTGAGTGTTCCTACTGATAGCCCTTGGGTTCAAGGGGTGCTAGGGCGAAGGTCTCGATTTTGAGCACGTCACTTCTCGGCGTCCTTGGCGAAGCGGGATTCATCCCTGCTCCGATGACAACCATGTCGCTGGCTCGATGTCTTCCCATGTCCCTGCAAGGAGCGACCAGCGTCTCGCTTGGTCTTGTGCGTGGCGGGAACCGCCCTCCATGTGCCATCGGCTCGGTAGCCGGGCTTGCTAGCGTTCCAACGTCAATCAGCAACTGCCGCCCCATGAGCTGCGGAAACCGGTCGCGACCCCGTGATCCAGCTTGCCGATACGGCGCTAATGTGGCATGTCGGCTCTGTCACGCAAGTAAAGGGACCTTACCGGATCCCTCTCTGACTCCCTGACCTGGACTTTATTTGGAGCGGACGACGGGATTCGAACCCGCGACCCTCACCTTGGCAAGGTGATGCTCTACCAGCTGAGCCACGTCCGCAGTGCAAATCACTCTAGTCGGAGTACAACTTTCAAACTGTCACTTGAATCCGCTCGACTTCATCTAGTTCAGCAATTATCGACTCGACAAGCAGATCTGGGTCCTGCACCAACCTAGGACAACTCAAGAGTCCAAGCTCCATCTTGTCCAAATAGCTGTATGCCGTGATGTTTAGTCCGGACCCCTCGGCGAGCGGCCCGATAGGAATAATGGAATCGATTCGGTGGCCAAGCAGATACAGCGGAAAGTCCACACCCGAAAGATTGGAGACAACGAGATTGAAGAGGGGGTTTATCGAATCGAACAGTGATAGATCGCTTGCTAGATCGACCGCCATTGAAATCAGCGGAGTCGCCACAAGACTACCCAATTCATGCAGTACTTCAGCACCAAGCGAATCAACGATGGCCCTTGATTCAACGACAGCCTTGGTGGTCATCTCGAGCCTCTCGAGCGGACTTTGGGTCGTGGTAGGAAGACTCACTAACATTCCCGTCAATCGGTTTTTGGAACTTGCAATTTCGCCGTTTTCGCTGCCTTGTCCTCGAAGAGATATTGGGACCAGAGCAAGCAAGGACTCGATCGGATCGAGTCCCCTCTCTTGGAAATATCGGGTCATAGCGCCTGCGATTATCGACAAAAGAGCGTTGTTGATCGTGGTGTTGATTCGCTTTGCATGCGCCGACAGAACCGTCAGCGGGAACGAAACCGATCTGAACTCCCTTTGGTCGCTCAATGCCCCGGATATCTCGCAGGGCGTCCCGGCAAACAAGCTACCCAGAGCAGCTCCAAGATGACCTTCAGGTTCGTTCCTGGCTTCAGAAAATCTCTTCTTCAGGTTTAAAAAGGCAGGTATGCGCCCACTGACTAGGTCAATTACGCTTTCTAGTGCAATATCTACTGGATTCGGAGTCTTTGTCGCTGCTGACATCGATGGCACGGAAAGTTCATGAAGATCATCGCTCGTGCCTACGTCTACTACCGCTGCGAGTATCTCCAAGCCTAAACCACCATCCAAAAGTGCATGGTGAAGCTTCACGAGGATGAAAGTGTTGCCATTGGTATCATGACAAAGTCGGATCTGCCAAGGTGGTCGATCCTTGTCAAGATGGGTTACAAAAAAGTCTGCCACTATCACGTCTAGCTCGTCGGCTTGATCAAACGGCTCGGGCTCAGAGACAATATGGTAGGCAAAATCGAACTCATCATCTTCGACCCAGTGTGGAAATCCAATCCCAAATCTAGGAGTCCAGACCTTCTTGGTCAAAGCTGCCAGACGTCCCCGTCTTGCTGCGAAAAGTTCAACTAGTTCTTCGGCCGAAATCCCTATGCCGTCGACTTTCGGTTCTACCCGCAGGACTGCTCCAAGATACATCGGCGAATTCTTCCCGTGGAGGTACCAGAATCCTGCATCCATTCCCGAAAGCTTTTCCACAGCAAGATCTTATTGCCAAAAAAGCAGGAGACTTTCCCTAGCCCTATCTGCCAGTATGACCGAACCCACCTAGTCCCCTAGTTGATTCGGAAAGACTTTCCACTTCGATAAATTCGACTTCGGGGATTTTCATAAGTGCCAGCTGAGCAATCCGATCCCCGAGCTTTACCACAAACTCTGACTCAGAATGATTTGCCAGTACTACTCTGATCTCGCCTCTATATCCAGAGTCCACTACGCCTGGCGAATTAAGCACCGAAATTCCAAACTTGCTGGCAAGCCCGGAGCGAGGAAGCACAAGAGCGCAATACCCGGCAGGCACCTCTATTGCCACTGCGGTTCCGATGGTTGCCCGGCCCCTTGCAGGAATTACTCCATCTTCAGCGGAATAGAGATCAAAAGCCGCATCGTCACTAAATGCAGCCTCCGGCACTCTAGCTCGGTCGGACAGTTTTACGAATGGAATAGCCGGCATGCTATGAGCCTTTCGAACCCTTCGCAAATAGCGAATCCATAGCAGCCAAAGCCTTTTCAAAGAGATCTAGCGCCTTCTCCTGCCTGTCCTCGCGCTGCAGATAAGGAAACTTTCGAGCTACCCCCCAGATGGTGCATAGTGCCATCGCTTCAACGACTATCCGCCCAGACATCTTGGAGGTTCCAGCAACCCGCGTCCGAAAGGTGATGGGAATCTCTGCAAGCTTGCCGCCAAGTCGATGAACCTCATACGCCATCTCCACTTGGAAACCGTATCCGTCCGCTCTGATCCTGCTTAGGTCAATCTCCTTGATTAGGCCCGCACGGTAAGCTCGAAAACCCGATGTTGCGTCTCTTATCGGAACACCGAGGGCGAAACCGGCGTAGAGATTTCCTCCCTTAGAGATAGCAAGGCGCAGTGGAGGAAGGCCCGGACTCGAACCTCCCGGTACATATCGCGACCCAATAACTAAGTCAGCGCCTTTGTCTAATTCGCTTAGGAGATCGGGAATTGACTCGGGATCGTGGGAAAGATCGGCATCGATCTCCAAGATCGCAGATGCTCCAGAATCGAGGGCTAAACGAAAACCATCTCTGTAAGCACTCCCTAGACCCGACTTCGAGGGCCTTTCCAGTACCCTCACTGCCATGCCAGTATCCGCAAGGCCCCTTGCAATTAGAGCGGTACCATCGGGGCTCGAATCATCGACCACCAAAACGGTGGCTTGAGGGACCGCCCCAAGAACCCTTTTCACCAGGTCTTCTATATTTTCTGCCTCCTGGTAAGTCGGGACGACCACCCAAGGGCACAAAGAAGGTTGAGATATAACCATGCATTCCTCACATTCGGCACAAGTGAGAATAGTCGCTCCCTCTAGCATTGATAATCGTGCTTGTTTGGATGGACTTAGAAATGACTGGGCTAGACCCAAAAAAACACGTCATAGTAGAGATCGCAACTCTCGTGACGGACGACGACTTGAACATAATCGAAGAGGGGCCTGATCTTGTAATAAAGGCGACCCAAGAGCAATTGGATCAGATGGACAACGTCGTTATCCAGATGCACAATCGCTCGGGACTGATAGCAGAGATGGCCTTCAGCGAAATAACTCTAGAGCAAGCAGAGGCCGAAACACTGGCATTCATTCGACGCCACGTGCCAAAAGAGCGTATGGCACCGTTGTGTGGGAACTCGATCGGGACCGACAGACGGTTCCTGGTCGAGTACATGCCTCAAATAGAGAACTGGCTCCATTACCGTTCAATAGACGTATCGAGCATTAAAGAACTAGCACGCCGCTGGTATCCCGAGGAACTTAAAGCAGCTCCGAGCAAAGCAATGGGCCATAGAGCGATGGATGATATCAAAGAGAGTCTCGCCGAACTTGCCTACTATCGAGATTCTTTGTTCAAAGAGCGCAAATCAGAACCCGTAGCTGCCCTGGAGCAAGAACAGACCTCCTAAAAAGATCCGATCGACAAATAAGCATTCGCATCGGCGATCTTGATTTCAGATCTGATCCGCCCAAGGTCTAACTCAGTTTCTCGAATCGATATGTTTTTAGACCATATCCGCCACATGAAATAAGGTCAGCCAATCAAATTCAAGTGCGGGCCACCTTCGTCATCCCTTGTGCTAATTTATTCAGCTAATTCACCACTAAAGCAGTTGCCCGAGGCAAAACAATCCCACAGACTTACCCTACGAAGCGTTCGCCTCGGATTAGCTAACACGTGTGGCTGGAAACTAAGAGACCATTTGGCGGAGTTTTACGAATGACCCCATAGGGTCACTGCCAACGGGTGAAACCGAAAGCGTAGTTACACCAGCTTCCTTAAAGGCCTCGATCCTTTCGGCGACGTAGCCCTCCGGCCCAACTAGGGAGGTTTGGCGAATAAACTCGATCGGAACCTCTGCCATTGCTTCCTGGCGTCTTCCCGCTAGATATAGTTCCTGTATCTTCGCGGCCTCTTGCTCGTATCCATACCGGCAGGCCAGGTCGTTGTAGAAGTTCTTCCCCTTTGCCCCCATCCGCTCCAGAGTACTTAAACATTCTTAAGTACTCCTTTTCTTTTCGCTCCCCAGCCGTCGAGTCTCCCCTGTCCCCACCACGGGGACAGGACTCATACG
>JABEUM010000015.1 GCA_013044475.1 Acidimicrobiaceae bacterium
CTTCTCGTCGGCTCGGTAGGTTCTTTCAATAACCGCACCGGATTTGAGGTTTTTGAGTTTCGTGCGTACGAATGCTCCACCTTTGCCGGGCTTGACATGTTGGAACTCGACAATGCTGAAGAGCCCATCTGGCAGGACCAAAGTCATGCCGTTTTTGAAGTCGCTGGTTGAGGTTGAGACAGCCACGAATGATTCTCCGAACTTATTGCACACCGAAATTTGCGCATCGAAGATTCTAGCCACTTTGGGACGGTCCTGGTTCGGGGATGGCGGCAATAGGGATGAAAAGTGTATCGGACTATAAATAGTGACCGACAAGATCCCCCCGTTGGTTGGTGCCTTGCTCGGCTGGAGTAACTACTAAGTGAACCTAGTTCGATATCCAGCTGCTATCGAAAGAGCTAATCAAGCGACATCCCTCTTCTTCGACGACGACCATATCCTCTATTCGAACTCCGAACTTTCCCTCGATGTACACCCCCGGCTCGATCGTGATGACCTCGCCGACACTCAACGGTGATAAGTTCGATCCGTGGAGTATCGGAGATTCATGGATTTCTAATCCCACTCCGTGTCCTATCGAATGGCTGAAGTATTTTCCCAAACCCAACGAATTGAGGTAGTCGCGTGCCCTTTGGTCTGGCTCCTTAGCTAAGACTCCCTCCCTGACGATTGAGATAGCTAGCGCTTGCGCCTCTTTGGTGGCTAGATAGACCCGAGCCTGCTCTTGTGTCGGCTCGCCGATCACGAAGGTACGAGTCATGTCAGAATGGTATCCCTCGAAGGTCGCACCGAAGTCGATAACGACCATATCACCGGGTTCAAATATTCGCCTAGTGGGGTGGGCGTGGGGCATTGCGGAGTTTTCGCCCGAAGCGACGATGGTTTCAAATGAGGGCTCGGACGAACCGAGGAGGTACATCTCCTCCTCAAGATTGTGTGCAAAGTCTCTCTCTGAAACCCCTCTTTTAAGCTGAGGCAAGACTCGACTTAGCGCTTCATCGGCTATTTGGGCCGCCTTTTCCAGCCGCCTTACCTCTCCGGCATCCTTGATTCTCCTAAGTTGGGATCCGAGGTTATCCTGGCCAACGAGTTGCGCCTTTTGAGCCAAAAATTCTTCGAGAATATTTACAAATCCCCAAGTTGTCGAGTTCGGATCTATCCCGATCTGGCCTCCGTTAGGCACGGCCCTCGAGATTGCCTTGATCTGATCGGAGATTGAGCCAATTACCAATTGGTATTCGGAATTCGTTAGCTCTGCGTCTGTTAGTTCGATTCTTATCTGGGTTTCGTATCGGCCGTCAGTGGCCACCAGTAGGTCCTCATGAGAAATGAAAAGTATTGCTGAGGAGCCTGTGAAGCCCGTAAAGTATCTGATAGATGGCAGGTCAGTGAGAATAATCCCATCTAGCGCGGATTCAGAAATCTTCTTTCTCAGCCGCATGATTCTGTCGGTCATAGCCATCCTGTTCGCTTCGCTGGGAATTAGGTGAGAATTAGTTCGTTGTTGTAGTAAGTTAAGTTTCGAGAATGTTTTTTTCCACTATTTTTAGTTTGAGTATCGATATAAAGTAGGGAAAGTGAAAGTAGATCCACTTTTTAGATCCATTCGGTTCGATAAAGAGGGTCGAGGACACAAGGGCTGTGATGAACTCTGTTATAACCGCAACTAGGCCGGTTTCGATCACAAAGACGATGAAGGCCTATGTCGCTTTGACCAAGCCGCGGATCATTGAACTGCTGTTGATCACTACCGTTCCGGCTATGGTCGTTGCTAACCAAGGTATACCTTCCCTGATCAAAATTGTATACACGGTGCTCGGTGGAACACTAGCCGCTGGCGGTGCTAACGCCGTGAACATGTGGTTCGATCGAGACATCGACGCCATGATGAAAAGGACTCAGCATAGACCACTCGTTACTGGCGATGTCTCACCTTCCTCAGCGATAATTTTCGCCATCGGACTCGAAGCCGTCTCTTTCTTGATGCTCTGGGACTCAGTGAACCTGCTGAGCGCTATCTTGGCCCTATCCGCCGCTCTGTTCTACGTCTTTATCTACACGATGTGGCTCAAGCGGTCCTCCTCTTCGAACATAGTCGTCGGCGGAGCCGCAGGGGCGGTGCCGGTGCTTGTTGGGTGGGCGGCGGTTACGGATCGGCTAGACCTCGCCCCGGTACTGATGTTCGCCATTATTTTCCTTTGGACTCCCCCTCACTTCTGGGCTTTGGCCTTTAGATATAAGGAGGACTACGCGAAGGCTAAGGTACCGATGCTTCCCGCGGTCGCCACATTTAGGAAGACAGCGAATCAGATTCTTGTCTATTCAGTATTGCTTACCGCAGTATCACTTTTGCTCGGCCCGGTTGCCCACCTGGGCGTGATCTATGACGCATCGGCACTTTCACTCGGGATTGGCTTTATCTATTACGCACTCAAGCTCAGAAGAAGCGAGTCTCCTAAGGTCGCGATGAGGGTCTTTTCCTATTCCATCAGTTATCTGACTCTGCTGTTTGTTGCGATGGGGGTGGACGTCGTTGTCCGGCACCCCTAGTTCGACTTCCGAGCGTGTTGCTGAGCGAGACTCGGTGTTTACTGCTGCGCTAAAAAGGGGTGGAAACTCCCCGGTGAAGCTGGTTATCGCTATGGGCGCGGTCACGGTCGCTTTTGTGCTGGTGGTCTATGCGGTCATAGTTTCCCTCGGTGCGACCAAGACGCCCGCTGCATCGGCACCGACAAAGCCTACGATTAGCAATCTTTCGGGCAAGGTAGCCCCGGCGTTTTCTTTGCCAGCGCTATTTGGCAAGAGCAATGTCTCCCTCGCCAGCTTTAGGGGCCACCCGGTAGTGCTGAACTTCTTCGCATCCTGGTGCGCTCCATGCAAGGCCGAGCTGCCTTTTTTTGCCACGACAGCCAAGTCGGCATCATCGAAGGTCGACTTTATTGGAATTGATGAGAATGATTCGGCGTCTTCGGCGAGGACGTTGGTCACTAAGGACAATGTCTCCTATTCGCTAGCGTCGGATTCAGGTGGGGCTATGTCGGGGCCTTATGGCCTTTATGGCCTACCGACTACCTTTGCGATAGGGGCAAATGGGAAGGTCGTTGCTGAAGTTGCCGGACAGATATCTCAGAGCCAGCTGAATCAGCTGGTTTCGGAGGCAGAGAGCGGGAAGATCCTATGACGATCAGAACTGCGATCTCGATCTGTTTGGCTAGAGGAGTGCGCTATCTGGGGGATTCTTATAGGAGTTCTACATGACAACGACCGAGATCAACGAGATCACGCCGAATCCGCCGGAGCCTGCTAGCAAAGGGGGCCGCGGAGGCGTACTGAGCTATGTGATTGGTGGAAGCTTGATCGTCGCTGGCGTGGCCGTCGGCGTGATCATCCACGATCGCACGATTACAAATCAGCAGAACAATTTGGCGAACATTATGGGGCTTAGCCCCTTTGTCGGAACCCAGCAGTTCAATTTCAACCTAACTAATGAAAACGGCCAGCAGATGTCCCTGTCAGCTTTTAGGGGTAAGTCGGTGGTGGTTCAGTTCATGGATCCCAAGTGCACCGATATCTGTCCAATCGTGGCTAAAGAGCTCGTAGACGCGGACAAACAACTCGGCTCTGCTGCGTCAAATGTTGCATTTGTCGCGGTAAATGTTAATCAGTACCATGAGTCGACCGCCGAACTCAGGCAGTTCTCAAAGAGCCACGGATTGTCGAATCTAAAGAATTGGTACTACTTCACCGGTTCTACCAGCCAGCTAAAGGCGGTCTGGAAGGAGTTTGGCATCTTTGTCCAGCCAAATCCGACCGGTGACGTAGTCCACACCTCCTACTACTACTTCTTAGGACCCAATGGTCAAGCCAAATACGTTGCACAGGCCGCCAGGGTTTCGGGTTCTCAGATCGAACAGTGGGGTCAGGGAATAGCGGTCTTCTCGCAGAAGGCCTTGTAGGGGTTTCTATTGGCGTAACCACATGCCAGGGCTGCCATGTGGTGAAGAGTTCGGTTGGTCATGTTTGACGAGTCGGGAGCGTCACACAGAGCCATCCGATCATCTCAAATGCTTGGCTAGCTGGGCTTTGAGGTTGAGAGGGCGATATTCGCCTATTGATGGAGAAATTAGCGATACCTTGAAGGGGGGGTTAGCTTGTCGAAGGGGGCAAGAGCTGGCGCTGTTCTGGTATCTTTTGCCGTTGGGATCGCACTGATTCTTTACGGCATTTTTGGATACCTTCGCAGTTCACCAGCCGTAGTGAGTGCGGTTCCGTCGGCATCGCAGCCTAACAGTGTCAATTTAATTATGCAGGTAGATGGGGCCGTTGGAGTCGGTCCACATCCAAACTGGGTTGGCTATTGGGTTCAAGATGCAAAGGGAGTTTGGCACCAAACAACATTGGTAACGGTACCCGTGAACACGAATGTGCATGTCACGGTTTATGAATACGATTCTGGCGGAGCTTTGAGGAATGCCGTTTGGTCCCAAGTTGCTGGGGTCCAAGGTGGAACGGTAACCCTTAATGGAACCGCTGAAAAGGTGATCAATCCGAGCCCGACGACGGGGAATGGCATCGCTCATACCTTCGTCGTGCCTGGCCTTGGAATCCAGGTCCCCCTCTATGGGGTCGGCGCCAGTGCGAAGAACTTCTGTGCTACCGGGCCATGCAATACCACCGAGGCTCACACTGTGACTAAGTTCAGCTTCTTTTCCGGTAATCAGACCCACAAGTATCGCTGGCAGTGCTTCGTACCCTGTGGCCTCGGCTACCTAAACGGAAATGGTGGTCCGATGACCTCTTTGGGATATATGGGCGGATTCATCGAGGTGGTCGGTAAATGACGATGACCGAGAACTCCTCAGAATTCACTCCCGCCGAAGGCAGGAGCCACGTCAAAAAGATCATCGGCATCTGGCTGGTAGTCGCGATAATCGCTGATTACTTAGTATGGTTCGTCTACGGTCCGCATATGCCTCCGGGTGCGATGACAGACCAGGCGAGGGGCCAGCAGTTCGACATCAAGGTGGTTAGCGTACTGGCAATTCCGGTCCTGCTTTTCCTCTGGACCTTTGGCTTCTATTCGATAGCCAAATTCCGGGGAGGAAAGAACAGACCCGATGGATACTACGTAAAGGGGAATGTCAAGACCCAGACGGCTTGGTATGTGATTACCGCTACCTTGGTCCTCTTCTTGGCAGGATTCGGCACCTTCGAGTTGATAGTTCCCGCTGGAGCCGGAGGTGGAGAGGGTCCGAGTCCCATCTGGACGCCATCCACACCAGTGAAGCTCGTCGTACAGGTGATAGCGCAACAGTGGCGCTTTACCTACCGATGGCCGCAGTTCGGTGGCATGGAGACGACGTCTATCAATCTCCCGATCAATACGGAGATCCAGTTTGACGTGACATCGATAGACGTCATCCACGACTTCTGGGCTTATCAGCTCGGCGTGAAGGCCGATGCCAACCCGGACGTCAACAACGTAGCTTTCGCGAAGACCCTACAGGCCGGGCGATTCACGGTGCGTTGTGACGAACTCTGCGGAATTTGGCACGGAGCGATGTACAACTACGGCAATGTCGTTTCACAGAACCAGTTTTATAACTGGGCGACTCAAATGCAGAAGCAGAATGCTCCGGTTACCAAGCTATTGCCGAAGTTTGCTCTGACATATACGCCGTC
>JABEUM010000078.1 GCA_013044475.1 Acidimicrobiaceae bacterium
AAGCGCTTTGCGGCGGTATAGTGCTCGATTACAGTGCGCAACTCGTCGTACTTGCCCTCCTTGAGCGGCAGTGTGGCTAGACGTACCGTGCGCTTCATAACACTAACCATAGGACGAGGCTCGGACATCGAGTTATGGACTTACCTCGTAGGTGGAGCACCTCCTAAGCAGGTATAATCCGTAGTGGCGCCTGTAGCTAGTAGCACGGGACGCAGGAGGTTAGAAATGTCAGCTCAGACGGAAGTTTCGGCCAAAAAAGTTACCGTCCCCCAAATTAGGGGACACAAGGTGGGTGCTTCCGGAAAACTCCCCCTTACCATGGTTACCGCCTACGACGCACCGAGCGCACGAATTGTAGATCGAGCCGGGGCGGAAATGATCCTCATCGGCGATTCTTTAGCCATGGTCGTACTGGGCTACAAAGATACTCTCTCGGTAACCGTCGACGATATCGCCTATCACACTCAGGCCGTTAGAAGGGCTGACCCGCTGGCATTGGTCATTGCGGATCTTCCCTGGATGTCATATCACGTCTCAACGGCTGAAACAGTACAGAATGGGGCCAAACTGATACGAGCTGGCGCCGAAGCTGTCAAGCTCGAGGGTGGGGCTAAGAGGGTCCCGATGATCGAGGCGCTTGTCGACTCCGAGATACCCGTTCAGGGCCACATAGGACTTACCCCCCAGTCGATACGTGTAATGGGAGGCTTCCTAGTACAAGGTAAGACCGAGGCCGCAGCGGAAATTTTGTTGAGCGATGCCAAGAAACTGCAGGATGCCGGCTGTTTCTCAATTGTCTTAGAGGGTGTTCCGGCTATCGTAGCGAAACTGGTTACCGAGGCATTAAATATCCCGACTATCGGCATCGGAGCCGGTCCAAACACCGACGGTCAAGTCCTAGTGTTCCACGATCTGTTGGGTTACGGATTCTCAAGGGTTCCAAAGTTTGTCCGGAAATATGCGGAAATTGGTGAAATTGCGGTTCAAGCGGTCACCAGTTTCGTCTCAGACGTCAGGGGAGGAACTTTCCCATCTGAGACAGAGGGCTACCAGGACACCACTGGAGAGCTAGCTAAGTGGTCCGAGCGCAAACTGGACAATGTAACGGCACATCCTTATCTCGTCGGATAGGTTCTTTCGGCAAGAATTAAATTTGAGCCGCCGCTTTACACTCCGAAGCGGCGGCTTGTCCATGTCATGCACATTAGTCTTTAATGCTCGTGCGCCAAGTATCTTTGGCCATGTCGCCCGGAGCAACTGCGCTGGGCCCCTATATGTGTCCTGCTCAAGATTTGAGCCCCACGTCACGTGGGTCCACAGGAGGTTATCTTTATAGTGCGGATATACGAAGTCGTGACCATTATCGACTCAGCCCTCGAGGACGACCAAATTCGGTCGATCATCGATCGGGTGGTCGAAATAACTAAGGCTGGCGGCGGCTTGCTGAGGCACGTCGACCGCTGGGGCAGGCGGCGTTTTGCCTATGAGCTTGCGGATCGCTGGGAAGGTTACTACGCCCTCATCGAAATCGAGGCGACTCCGGAGATCGTGGCCGAACTCAATCGCACCATGGCTATTTCAGACGGAGTCCTACGTCACAAGATTCTAAAGGTCTCTGACAAAGCAATCGCCGCTAGGGTCCCACGCCCACCACGCGCGGCCCAAGTGCAAAATAGCTGAGTCACTTCCCAGAAGTGCTAGAAAAGGAGTGGTAGGGGACCATGTCAAGCGGTAATTCAGTAACCCTCGTTGGAAATGTAATTCGAGATCCAGAGCTAAGGTTTACCCCTTCTGGCTTAGCTTCCTGCAACTTCTCCATCGCAGTTAATCGGAGAAAGCTAAACCAGCAAACCCAGGAGTGGGACGAGTCAACCTCTTTCTTCGACGTCACATGCTGGAGAGAGATGGCAGAGAATGTCAGCGAGAGCCTGCACAAGGGTTCGAGAGTGCTCGTAACAGGGAGACTTGAACAACGTACCTGGGAGACACCGGATGGCGACAAACGGTCTAAGGTCCAAATAGTGGCCGAAGAGGTTGGGCCATCGCTCAGATGGGCGAGTGCACAAGTTTCCAAGAATGAAAGAAGAAGTGGTCCATCGGACCACTCAGTGGCAGCACCGACCGGCGGTTTCGGAACACCCGATCCGTCAGCGGGAGTATATCCAGATGATGAGGAGCCATTCTAAAGGTGGGCAAGAACACAACTAAGACCCCAAAGAGGGTCCAAAAAGAGAATACGAAGAAGATCAAGAGGAAGGTCTGCACCTTCTGTGCAAGATCCGTGATCTATATCGACTTCAAGGACACCGACATGCTCCGCAAGTACATGTCCGAGAGGGGCAAGATCCGTGCGCGTAGGGTTAGCGGGAACTGCACCCAGCACCAAAGTGCAATAGCGATCGCTATCAAGACGGCAAGAGAGCTAGCGCTTCTTCCCTATACGCAAAGGACCGTCACCGAGAGGACCTCGAGGCCTAGCAGGCCTCAAGCGGCTGCAAAGGCTGAAGATGGTCTATACTCCGATGACTTTGTAGCGGACGTGGAAGATGAAGAGCTAGAAGTCGACGAGCTAGAACTAGACGAGAAGGAGTAAAGGACCATGAGAGTAGTTCTCCGCTCCGACATAGTTGGCGTCGGCAAGAAAGGCGATATCTTAAATATCGCCGATGGGTTCGGCAGAAATTACCTACTGCCAAAAGGGCTAGCGATACCCGCTACTCCTGGAATTCAGGCTCAGGCCGATCAGATGAGGCGATCTAGAGATACCAAGGATCTCCGCGACCGAAAGGCTGCGGAGGAGGTAGCGCAGGCGCTGGTCTCGAAAATCCTGACGATCAAGGCCCACGCCGGTAAGGAAGGCAAGCTCTATGGGTCTGTCACTTCTCACGATATCGCCGATGCGGTATTAGCACAGACCGGAATAGATCTAGACCGCAGGAAGATCGCCATCGATGATCCTATTCGCTCGCTCGGGAGCCACGAAGTTCCGGTAAAGCTCCATCACGACGTTGAATTTCGTATCAACGTCGAGGTAGTCGCCGAATAACGGATCCTCCTTTTGTCCTCGAGTTACAAAAGGACAAATCTGTTTAGTTGATGATCGTCGGCGTATGCCGGCTTCGATAGTAGTTTGTGAAACAGGCCCCAGATAAGTGGGGTCTGTTTCATCTATTGCTCAGGGGAGTTCGATGGCAAGGGTGGATGGGGAATCAGATAGCCGACGGCTGAGCACGATAATGACTCGGGCGATCCCTCATAGCGTCGAAGCCGAAGAGTCCCTTATCGGTGCGATGCTCTTGTCTCGGGAGGCGGTTTCAGAATCGCTTGAAGAGGTCAATACCGACGACTTCTACTCCGGATCGCTGCAGAACGTCTTCAAAGCAATGGCCACCCTCTATCTACGCGGGGATCCGATAGACCCGGTTACCGTAGCCGAGGAGATGAAAAAAGCGGGGAGTTTAGATCTCGTGGGCGGCTTGGCGGGACTCGTCGAACTCCAGGCCTCGACTCCATCGATTACAAATGCCACCCAATACGCCGAGATAGTCCGACAATACTCGTTGCTGCGTAGATTGATCAAAGTCGCCGGAGAGATTGCCGAAATGGCCTATTCACTCCCCGAAGATATCTATGCGGTAATAGACGCTGCCGAATCGAAGATCTTCGAACTCGCTGAGCGACCAGATGCCGATGGAATAGTTCCTATACGTGACTCACTGTCGCAAACCCTAGACCAGCTAGAAGCACTATATGAGAATGATCGGCCGATCAACGGAACACCCACCGGTTTTGCCGATCTAGATGACATCATCTACGGCCTTTATCCGTCAAACCTGCTGATAGTAGGGGCAAGACCAGGTATGGGCAAGACCTCCTTCGCCTTGAGCCTCGCTGCCAACGCTGCGAGGACCGCCAAGGAGCCAGTCCTGCTATTCAGTCTAGAGATGAGCCACATCGAGCTCACACAAAGGCTGGTCTCCGCCGAGTCGAGGGTAGATTC
>JABEUM010000079.1 GCA_013044475.1 Acidimicrobiaceae bacterium
AGCTCTGCTATCATCTCACGAGTCCAAAGAGCAAAGGCGAAGCGGAGCTGTCGGGGATCACGGCCAATGATGAGTTTTGCCAGTTTCTCTCTTTGTCTTTTGTCCAGCTTTGGTGGACGTCCACTGCGCAGCTTGGTTTCGAGTTCGCCTATTCCACTTTGTGAGTACTTCTGAACCCACCAAAATACTGTCGATCGCCCGTATCCAAGTGCTTTTGCAACATCTTCAACCCTGGCACCTTTTTGGGTTATCTGCTCTACTGCATAGCGCCTTACCCTGATCTGCTCATCAGCTTTTAGCTTCTTTGACTGCTTGCCATTCATGAAGATAATTCTATCAGAGAATTAGGGGGATATCCAGGAACTTATGCTTGGGTTAGTATATCGTTTTCCAGCCGAGCAGTGGGTATAAAGTTTATAGTTCTGAGACTACGCCTACTTCTAGCACCGGTTGCTATCCATTCAGTGGTGCGACTATTACTTCGGCAAATGCAAACGGAGTTACTTATGTTGAGCAGTGCCCTTCATCGTCGAGCAATTGCACTCAGACCGGTTCGGTGGGTCTTACAAATATCGGCGGAAACTATGTCTACAGCGGGCCGGGTGTTGCTGGCAGTGCCATAGTTGAAGGAAGCGTGGACGGCAAGTTTACGGTGGCCGCGGCAAATAACATCTATATCTCGGGTCCACTCTGTTACGGTACAACTACCTGTACCAGTACGACCACAAGCAGTGCAAGCCAGGTAATAGGTCTTGTTGCGACGGATTCTATTCTACTCGGTGGCGCAGCTGCGAATACCAGCACACCCCCTGCGAGCATGGACGAAAACCCGAATACTTCCATCGGAAGTGATGCCCTCAGCGGCCTACCGGAGTACTTTGCATATGACTCAGCTGGCTTGGGTTATGTTCCGCTCGATGCGGCTCTCATGGCGATGAATGGCACGTTTGTATATTGGACGGGTCATGCGAATACGGGCAACGACAGTCCTATGGACTTTGTGGGCTCAGTTGCTGTTAGCGTTACCTGTACCTCGGATAACGTCGCAAATTATGCCATTGGGAGCGATATGTGCCAGACCAACTGGGCGTACTTGGAGCAGACCAACGGTAACAGTCATTCGGGCAATGGTCCACAGATGACGTATGACGGTAACCTTGCCACGGGCCTCCCTCCATTCTTCCCCACAAGTGTTGGCTCGAATGTTTCGATAGCCTATGCAGCCAATGGATTCACGGAGATAGCCAATTCATACCAGCCCCTACAACCTCTGAGTTAGACCAGCGTTAGCACCGGATCTGGAACTACTTTGTCGGAGATTTCAAAGAAGTTGCCGGGAAGGGCTTTGTGCAAGGCGTTAGCTGGTGGCGGAATTCCTCTTGCTGTCGCCCGCAAAGATTGGTAGCTTTCTCATCAAACCAGCTAAGACACCACCAAGCAGAATGACCCACATCTTGCCGACGAGCTGACCTTTTAGAGCCAAAGCCAGCGGGATGTGGGCCAGCGTTAGGAAGACAACCGAGTCGACAACATCGCTTGCTAGGCCGGAGACGACGACAGCAAGGGGAAAGTTCCGAGCCTGAAGCGGTGTGTAGATCAAGAAGTCGAGCGACTCTGAGATCATGAACGTTACGCCCGAGGCGAATGCAAGTGAAGGCGTCGAGACGAAAGCCGACACGATAGCGCCGATCAATATGGCCGCTAATCCGACTTTGATGTTAGTGAGCCGTTGGAGGATATCCCTAGCGACGAATGCAAAAGCAGCCAGGTATACCCCCGATGGGGCATAGAGACCGAATCCGACCGGCAGCACATGGGCTCCGGGTATGACCTTGCCGACGTGGGCAATCATCCAATTCGCTCCGACTATCACTCCGACGTAGAGTAGGAAAGCCACGACAGCCGCTAATTTAGTCTTAGCGTCGGTCTCTTCTATCCACTGTTTGTTGGAGGGGCCAATCATCTGCTGTTTCAATTTATGGATTCCTAATCAATGCTCTTGTATTTCGATCTGTTTGTGTGCTGGATGAGTTCAACGTGTTCCGATTCTGTCATATTCGGACATGAGCCTCTCGATTATAGAGACTTCCGTTCCGGCCTTGGCCAAGCCTGACCGTATCGCCATCGGCCGTATCGCGATCCCTCCCCGTACGTTGAAGTCTCCGAAAACCCGTAAATACAGGGGAGAGATCTTCGATACGAGATCGTCGGCGATAATATTGACGCAGTCTTCGTGAAAGGCCCCGTGGTTGCGGTAGGAGAAGAGGTAGAGCTTCAGACTCTTTGACTCTACACAGAGCCGATTTGGAACGTAGGTGATCTCGATCCGCCCAAAGTCTGGCTGGCCGGTCATCGGGCATAGGCTCGTAAATTCTGTGCAGTCCAAGCCGACTACATAGTGGGAACCTAGGCGTTTATTGTCGAAGACCTCAAGCATGCCGGCATTCGGCGCCTCGAAATGGTACTCGGTCTTGGACGCCCCAAGGAGGGTCAATTTAGACGTGTCGCTGGAACTCTCGGTCATGGTTCGTCCTTTTGGAACATGAGTGTTTTGAATCACCATTCAGCCTAAATCGAATTCGTGAAGGTTCAAGGTTAAATTAGAGACCAAGTGAACTATTGAAATGCGTCCGAGTTACTCGAGGCAACCCTCGAAGCAGACCGACATTGAGTTAGCCTGCAGTTACATTCAGCCATCCGAGTGAATCGACGACTCATGGGTTGATTATTTCCTTGACTAATTGAGATATCGAGTTTAATTTGATAGCAGTGGGTTAGGAGTAAGCGGTGGGTGTGCAAGATGATTTTACCAAGACGTCTGCTTCTGAGTCGGTCTATCAATTAATTCGTCGGCGGATTGTCCAGGGGGTATACCAACCTGGTGGGGCGTTGAAGGAGGCAGACTTAGCCAAGGGCATCGGATGTTCGAGGACACCAATCCGTGAGGCACTTCGGAGGTTGGAGAGCGACGGCTTGGTCGATATATTACCAAATAAGGGGGCCAGGGTAGCGGACTGGGTAGGAGCGGATCCGGATCAGATCTTTCTTCTGCGGGCTAACCTCGAGGGTTTTGCCGCTCGAAGGGCTGCGGTTTCGATATCGGCACTCGAGATTTCGGGACTCGCCGAATTGGCCGAGAAAATGGAGAAGGTCGAATCGTCGGGATCGCAGCTGCGATTTGAGGAGATTGCCGGGCTAAATTACGAGTTTCACGGAGGGGTTTTTGAGGCGGCGGGAGACAAGCGATTGGCTTCGATTATCTCCTGCATCATCGAGGTGGGCTCGATGATGCACACCTTCCGCAGCTACTCAAAGGCGGAGGTGGATAGGTCCTTCCGACATCACCGAGAGCTTATCGACGCCTTTGAGAGTCGAGATGCCGATTGGGCCGAGTCGGTAATAAGGTGCCACATCTATGCAGCCAGGGTCAGTGCGACCAAGGGGCAGGCTAGGAAACTGTACTCGGTCGTTGAAACCTTCACTGATGAAAATTAAGCTTTTCAGAACGAAAGCGGTCCTTGATGAGGACTCCTGAGCTGGAAGCGAGCGCTTTGGGTATGGATTGTCGAGTAAAAGCGGTGTATCCAATCGCCCGAGCTTCGAGTTTTGGTGTCGAGATGTTAATAGTCGGCCCTTGGTGGGATGGTATGAGTGAGTCCAAGATGGAGATAATTTAACTCTGTGCCACAAGATAAACCAAAAGCGGTAGTCCTCCTGAGCGGTGGTCTTGATTCCACGACCGTATTGGCGATCGCCCAAAGGGACGGATTTGATACCTACGCCCTCAGCTTCTCCTACGGTCAGACCCACGAATTGGAACTGGACGCAGCCAAGAAGGTGGCGGAAAGCTTTGGGGTGCGTGAACATAGGATATTCAAGCTCGACCTCGGGAGTTTTTTGGGTTCGGCACTCGTAGGAGACGGGGAGATCCCAAAGCACGACAGCTTCGAGGAATTAGACGCAGACCTAAAAGACAAAATCCCATCCACCTACGTTCCAGCACGCAATACCGTCTTTTTGTCAATAGCACTCGCTTGGGCCGAGGTGATTTCGGCAAAGGCGATATTTATTGGCGTGAACGCACTCGACTACAGCGGATACCCCGACTGCCGGCCAGAGTATATAAAGGCCTATGAGAAGATGGCGAACTTAGCTACTAAGGCGGGGGTCAATGAGTCCGAGCGGCTGGTCATCCACGCACCGCTGATCGATATGACCAAGGCGGAGATAATAAGGTCGGGGATCTCGCTCGGAGTCGACTACTCGATCACTCACAGCTGCTATGACCCAACTCCAGAGCAAAAGGCGTGCGGGAGGTGCGACTCCTGTCTACTGAGATTGAGGGGCTTCGAAGAGGCGGGTCTAGTCGATCCCGCCTCTTTGTAGTGACTTCTTCGAACTAGCCGATGTGTACTGCGAGGTCACCCTTTTTTTCGAGGTAGGACCTGACCATCAGGAGCACCGCTGCACCTTCTCCAGCCGCCGAGGCGAGTTGCTTGGTAGACCCGGATCGGACGTCTCCGGCGGCAAATACCCCCGGGATTGAGGTCATCAGGGTCTCGGTAGTCTTGATAAATCCCCTCTGGTCGAGGTCTAAGGTTCCCTGGAAGATCTCAGTGTTGGGGTCAAGGCCGATGAAAACAAACATGGCTTCAGGGGTAATCTCCGTTACCTCACCGGTTTTTCGGTCCTTAGTGGAGATCGAAGCGAGTCTGCCCCCATCGGTCTTTTTCAACTCGAGGATCTCGGTGTTGGTGTGGACCTCTACGTTAGGGCTCGAATTCGCCTTGTCTTGAAGGAGCTTCGATGCAGCGAGTTTCTCTTGGAATTCGATGATCGTCACCTTCTTGGCGAAGTTGGTCAAAAAGAGACCCTCTTCTACCCCGGAGTTGCCTCCCCCCACGACTACAAGTTCCTCGGCTCCCTTGTAGAAGGGGCCGTCACAGGTGGCGCAGAAGTGCACCCCGGCTCCGATGAGGTCGTCTTCACCCTCGACGCCGAGACGCCTGTAGTTTGATCTGGTTGCCACGACGACCGCTTGGGCGATATAGACA
>JABEUM010000080.1 GCA_013044475.1 Acidimicrobiaceae bacterium
ATATTGACCAAGTTAGCTGTGCATTCACAGCCGGAGGCGGTTGAACTGGCGGTTGGGGCGGATTGGGTACCCGACTTGATCCAAAAAAACACCACGGGGAATAAGGGAAAATTTCATCAACCTTGGTGATGAAATTTTGGCCTCTGTTGCTTACGGTATCCAAAGGATCACCGAGGATTTGAGGTGGTCCCGGCAGCTGGCTTGGTAGATGCGGTGGGGCGATGTCGGCGGGTGGCCTTGTGGGTCAGAAGTCGGCGACGTGCAGCGCCACACGACACCTCGCCTGTCTGCCGTATTACCAGCAACATAGATAAGGGGGATCCATGAGAATGAGATTCTTGGCTCCGCTCGCCGTCGGAGTACTACTCTCCGGCGGCGGAGCGGCGTTCCTTGCCACGAACACCCAGCCTGTTTCCGGGGAAGGCGTATCGTCGCAAATGATCGACGGATACATCATATCAGACATAAGCTACAACGTTGACCCACCGCCCCCGCCCCCTGGAGGCGGGATTGCGCACCTGCAGGTCGTGTCGGTAAGTTTTGCCGCCACCGAGGGGGCCGCCGGCGAGTCGCCAGCGGTTCAGGGCTTCGTTCGACTGGATCCACCACCACCACCTCCTCCTGGTGTTGGTCCGATGCAGTGGCAGTCGTGCACCCGCACCAGCGTGTCGGGGGCAACGAGCTACTTTAGTTGCACCATTACTCCGCCTGCCCCCGTCAGCGGGCCCGGCGGAGTTAGTGGGTCGTTGTCAGGTTGGCTAGATCATCTACAGATCGAGGTTAACCAGTAGCTGGCTCTCAGCCTTGGTATCTCTTAGGACACTAGAGGGTAGCGGGAGGTGGGCTGGGTGGCTCGCCTCTCGCTACGTGTTTAGTAGACCAAATGGTTGGGTGTTGGCCAGAAAGGATTAAATGCGTCCAATGCGTTCTATGAGCATTTTTGCGGTGGTCGTGGTCGTTTTCGGCTTCGGCTGGTGGCAGTTGGCGCCGAGGGAGATCGGTGGGAGGGACTCTTATTTCATCCTCTCTGGTACGTCTATGTTACCGGCTCTTCAAACCGGCGACCTGGTTGTTCTCCGACCAGCGTCGAGCTACCGCGTCGGAGAAGTCGCCGCCTACTTGACTCCGCAGCTCAAGGCACCCATACTGCACCAGATAGTCGGTGTCAACGCGGGGCGTTACGCATTTAAAGGGGAAAACAACGCATTTGTTGACCCGTCGCACCCTTCTCAAAAGGAGATCATTGGTCGACTTTGGCTCAACCTTGGACCGATGGGCCGGATCCTGTTGGGCCTCAAGAAGCCGGCCTTGGGAGCCCCGTTGCTCGGATTTGCGGCGAGCTTTGCTCTATGGCCGAAATATCGATCGCGCCGTCGTCGATTGCGGAGGTACGGATATGAAACATGACGAAGAGATGATCAAGAGGATTCGAAGCAGAGTTGTCATTACCGGGTGCCTGATCATCTTGTTAGTGTTCAGTGTTGCTCTGACACTTAGCGTCATGACCCGCTCGGCGGAAACGACAATAACCCGGCCTATGACATACTCAAACGTCGATCGCGTGACCTACGCAGCGTCGGTCCCACCGGCCTCCATATATGGCCGGAACACCATTACCACTGGGGAGGTTATCTTTACCGGCGAGACCCAAAGCGTTCTCTTTCAGCTCAGCTATTATCTTGAAACGCCTTACTCGGCTAGCGTCTCAGGTTCCGTACAACTCGTCGGAGCGATCAAAGCGGATGGGATTTTGAGAACCGTTTTTGCCTCCCCGGCAATGCGCTTTGTCGGCAACCAAGGGGTCGTAACTGTGCCCTTATCCATGGCTACCTATCGGCAGATAGTTCAACTATTTGACCAAGCTACTGGACTGGGCAGCTACGAGCTTCAGATAGAACCTATCGTGCACGCAACTGGAACTATCGAGCAACAGCCCTTCTCTACCTCGTTCAGCCAGAATTTTGTTTTCGGCGCAACGGATAGCGAGATCGTGCCACCGGGCTTGGCGAACCCGGGCGGTGCGAACCCATCGACCGCTAGCTCAACGTCATCATTGTCAAAGAGTCAAACGCAGCTGGTTAACCGCACTACCGTATTACCTTCGAAAATCACCGCTGGACCCGTAGAGGTTCCACTGGCCGACGCTAGGGCCATTGCCAGCTTGGGGACGTTACTGCTTCTCGCACTGGTCATTGTGATGAGCCGAAGTGTCTCTAGGATGCTTCGATCAAATGAGCAGCTTCGCATCGCCCTTCGATATCGACCCTCGCTCGTTTGGGTCACTTCAGTGGTTAACGACGGAGATCAGGTTGTCGAGGTAGAGGCGATTGGGGACCTCGGAGCAATGGCTAGGAAATTCGAAACTTTTATCCAGGTAGTCAAAGAGAGCGACTGCATCAGCTACTTCGTTCGGGACGGAAGGACCTGTTACCGTTATCAGATCCCCTGTAGCGCTCTAAGTGGTGCTACGGATTCGGAGGCTCAAGGCGAGACCGAGTTAGTGGTGGCGGATGCGGGCGACAGGCGCGAAGGCGTTAGCGCTTCGGAGAAGACGTCGGGCGATCGACTTTTTCAACAGGCGTGAGGGGTAGGCGTTCCTCGGCGGTCGGAGTTTCCGAGGTGGGATCCCTGTCGATGTCCGTTAGGTATCTATCGACTTGAGCCTAACTTGCTAATGACTGCTTTTTGAAATGCACCACAAGGTGCTCTTTTTGAGCGCGCGGATGGACCCTCTGCCTCTGTCTTTGGTTAGGTAGTTGCCGAGCTTTGCGACTAGGTCTCGCCGTTGCCGTCTGGCAGTGGGAGCTGAAGTCGTGTTATTGGTTCACTGGCTCTTGATCGATTGGCTATTTGGCTATACGATATTTTTCAATCTTTGCGCCCATGGCCAAGGGAAAGCAGTTCTTGGGCCAGGAGCCGCCTTTGGGGTTTACCAAGTGGCGTCCTTGGGATCGATCCGACGAGGATAATCTGCTTAGGGCTATACCACGGTGGTAGTGCACCCCTGGTCAGCTCGGTTACCTCTCCGAGGGTTGGCGGGTCTGTTGGGTCTTTTGGTACTAACACAGCGATCACCGCCTCGCCCCACTTTTGATCAGGCATAGCGATTACCGCGCAGTCTGCCACCTTTTGGGACTTTAGTATTTCCGACTCCACCTCGAAAGGAAACACTTTTTCGCCACCGGTATTGATGATTTCGGTGATTCGACCGCGTACCTCCAGCGATCCGTTGGGGCCGACTGTTGCGAAGTCATCGGTGTGCAGCCAGCCGTCGTCATCCAGTATCGGGCGCCCGTCTCGATAAGTGGTGGCGAGCATCGGGCCTTTGATTAGGACCTCGCCCGCATCGGTCAGCTTAAACTCGACTCCGTCGAGGGGGCGTCCGTTGTAGAAGACTCCGCTTCCGGTTTCGGTCATTCCGTAGGTAGTGACTACGTTCGCAGCAAGATTAGAAGGCGGATTCTGGGCGCCGAGTAGCACCTTTTTGAATTGAGATAGATCGATTCGGTCCATCATTGCTAGGACAATGGAGATCAGGTTCCCTCCGGCAGCTGCCGCCCCGGTGATCGCTTGCGGTGTCGGTTTCTCGAGGACCGTTACGGCGGTATTGGTAAGGAGCGAGCGGGTGATAACCGACATTCCACCTATGTGAGAGATCGGTAGCGAACAGATCCAGTGGTCGTTCGTGGTTGTTGAGAGTCGGCTACTGATAGCGAGTGCCGAGGTGCGGAGATTCTCCATCGTGTGTACTACAGCTTTTGGATTAGAGGTAGTTCCCGAGGTGGTGATTACCAGGGCGGCGCCAGGTTTCAGTTTTGAGTTGAAGCCGGTCTTGGTTAAATTGCCGCGTTCGTCGTAGATATAGTCAGGCTGTAGTGCCTGGATTTGCCGCTCTTGGAGCTTTCGGTCGAGCCGCATGTCTATAACCGAGATCGCATCGCCAGATCCCCAGACTTCACTGATCAGCGATGGGATGTCGGGTCCTTGATTTACTCTGAGTGCGACTAACTTTGACATTAGAACAGAGTATTTGCCCAATCGGCACGTGTCGGGTCTTAGAGGTCTGCAAGACAGGTTGGCAGAACGAAGATTGCCTTGTCGATATCGCAGCGGAGAAGGCCTCGTAAAGAAGGTTTTGCTGCTGCGTAGCCGCAGGAGAGAAGGCCATTTGTCCAAGAGGCGGCCTTTTCGGCCGAAGGCGACTTTTAGCGCTGAAGAAGAAGAAGGGACGATTGGGATGGATCTACTTGCTGGGGACTCTAATTTCTGGCTCTATTTGCCGAAAGTCACCCAGGTAGGTACGGGTGACTATGTCAAAAAGCGCACTTCGGGCCCTTGCTATTTTCAGGGACGACCCTAGCAATGGCGACTATCAATCAGTGGTATCTGGGGGCGAGACCTAAGACCTTGCCCGCAGCGCTAGCTCCGGTCATCGCGGCATGCGGGCTAGCGGTTGGGAACCGTGAGTTCGTGTTCTCAAGGGCGGTTTTGGCACTTGGCGTAGCACTCGCATTGCAGGTTGGAACTAACTACGCCAACGACTACTCAGATGGGGTGAAGGGGACCGACTCCGAACGAGTCGGTCCTATGAGACTCGTAGCCTCTGGGGCGGCAGAAGCTAAATCGGTAAAGATTGCGGCCTATTTATCATTTTTAGTAGCGGCGCTATTGGGGCTGTTACTGGCATTGCTCACTACTCCCTGGCTCATTGCGCTCGGCGCTGCGTCGATACTCGCTGGCTGGTTCTATACCGGTGGTCCGAAGCCCTACGGTTACTACGGCTTTGGCGAGCTCTTTGTCTTTGTTTTTTTTGGACTCGTTGCAACTATGGGAACCTATTACGTCCAAGCTGGTCAAGTCACGTTCGATTCGCTGCTGTTGGCCTGTGAGATGGGCTTGATGTCCGTGGCAATCCTGGTTGTCAATAACCTCCGCGACATCGAGGGGGATAGATTGGCCAACAAGAAGACCCTCGCCGTCAGACTAGGTGATGGCCCTACGAGGCGTTTTTTTCAATCCTGTTTGGTTTTGTCACTTTTGCTGATGCTCGCCTTGGGAGCTCGTTTCCACCTTGTACTTCTGGGCTGGATCCTGATCGTTCCACTCGCAGTATCTCTGATAACGAAGATCAACCAGGGGGGAGTAGGTAGAGAACTCCTGCCTCTCTTGGCTCAGACTTCTAGACTTCTGCTGATCCAAGGAGTGGTCGTAGCGGTCTGCCTCGGTATTGCCGTGGTGGGTTAGTTTTCGACACCATAGCCGAGTAGCTTCTCTTCTAGTCTTCGGTGGAAATTGCGACGATCTTGCCGCCGGATCCTCCAGTAAGCGAGAGCTTCGCTAACTTGATATCCATCAGTTGTTTGCCGACTAGTTCGTAGCGCCAGCCAGAAGCTAGACGTGACTCTTTGTCCCCAGCTAGTAGCTGTGCTACGTCTTCGCGGGTTCCAACTATGGTCGAGTCAAACCTCTCGTCATTACACTTCTGGCTGAGCCAAGCCAGACATAGTGAGACAACAGCTCCCGCGCCTCTGGCACCATCATCGTTTTGGTGGGGTATTTCCGGAACCTTATCCAGCAGAAGACCTTCTTTTACCGCATCTAGGATATTGACGTCAGCTCCATTGGTGATCTGCCTTGGGTCTATCCCGCGAACCTTGAGCAGCTCCTGCTTAGTCTTCGGGGCCAACTGGGCTACCGCTGCTACAGTTAGGTCGCTAAGAAGGTACCTGGGCGGAATATCCAGTTCGATGGCCCTTTCTTCTCTCCATTGCGCTACTGACTTTGCCACCTTGCGGGCGCTGCCTTTGAGACTCCTGCATTCCTTTATCTTTTGCCAGGCCAAAGCTGGATCGGTGGGTTCTTTTCTTCTTGAGGAGACGTGTTCAAATTCGTCGAGTGCCCAGTTCAGCCTTCCGGCGGACTCGAGCTCTTGGGAGATTTTTGCCTTCATCACGAGCAGGTGAGCGACGTCCGAAGCCGCATAGCTCTTCTGCGCGTCAGTTAGTGGCCGCTGGGTCCAGTCTGAGAGCCTGTCTGCTTTTGGAAGTTCTATGCCTAGGAGCCTGTCGGCTAAGTGAGCTAGTGAGGGGCGCGAAAGGCCGATAAAGCCTGCGGCTATTTGAGTGTCGAAGAATACCTTTGCTCTGACGCCACACGCCCGCTCGAGAATATCTAAGTCCTGTTCTAAAGCGTGGAAAACGAATTCTATGTCGCTTTCGAATAGCGGCGCTAGCAGGGTCATCTCGACTCGGAATGGGTCCACCAAGAAGGCTAGCCCGGCCACGCCGAGTTGGAGAAGCGCCAACCTGGGGTAGTAGGTCTTCTCGCGGTGGAATTCAGTATCAACTGCTATCTCGGAGTAGTCGAGGAGAATCTTTACCATCTCGACGCAAGCGACATCCGAGCCAACCCAGATTATTTTGGTATCTTCTTCGGGTGAAATGTGGTTTTCAGCTAGGGCCATTTAAACCTATACCCTAGCGCAAAAAGCCACCTGATGGCGTTATGGGCCGATCGCGTGCCGATATGCGAACTCAAAAGTGCAGGTTAGCCAGTTCGGTGCTTTCTGACCTTTTCGGTAGCGGAACTTTTGCTACCGGCCAATGCGGCGCTCGGTGGAGTAGCCTTTTGGCGTGATAGATTGCATTTTCTGTTCGGTGATTTCGAAGGAGACCCCCGCTCACCTGGTCTTCGAAGACGAGTCGACTGTAGCATTTCTTGATAGATCTCCGGTTTTTTTGGGTCATACCCTCGTCGTTCCTAAACATCACGTCAAGCTGTTGTGGGAGTTGGGTGATGGGGAGCTTGCGAATCTCACCAAGAAGGTCAAGATCATATCGCTAGCCATCCAGGAGTCTTTGGGATGCGACGGCGTATTCGTCGCTAACAATAACAACGTCAGCCAATCGGTTCCACATGTCCACTTCCACGTAATACCTCGGAGTTTTGGTGACGGGCTGAAGGGGTTTTTCTGGCCAAGAAGAAGGTATGGCGTCAGCGAAGCAGAGTCCTACGCTTCGCTCATCGGTCGAGGTGTCGAGTTAATCGCTAATGCATAAGTTAAAGCCGCTGACGCATTGGTTGAAGCCGTTAATGCGAAAATCGAAGCGGGTTGCCCTTTGTGTCTAGGTCAACTCAACCAGACAGTAGTCCTTCTTGCCCCTTCGCAGCAGGATAACCGATCCGTCGAGCGAGTGGCTGGCATCGACCACCTTTCCAACGCTAGCCCGCTCCTCATTGATGTAGACGCCGCCCTGGGAGACCACCCTGCGGGCCTCTCCTTTAGAGCCCACGAGAGGTGAGCGAGCTAGCAGCTCTTCGATACTAAGTCCGGGCTCGAGATCTTTGGCCGATATCTTCAGTGAAGGAGCTTCTGAAAGCGCCATCCTGATCACCTCGGGATCTTTCCCAATAAGCGAACCGGAGTAAAGTGCTTCCGAGGCCTCTAGCGCCCGGTTGGCCTCTTTTGGCCCATGGACATAGCTAGTCATCTCAAAGGCGAGGCGCTTTTGCATCAGTCTGTCTTGGGGATTTTTGCGACCCTCCTCTTCAAGCTCCTTGATCTCCGCCAGACCGACGAAGCTAAAGATCTTCAGGTAGCTTGCGACCATCTCATCCTCGGCTCGGATAAAGAATTGATAGAGCGAATAAGGGCTGGTCTTTTTCGGGTCTAGCCAAATGGCCCCGGATTCGGATTTACCAAATTTAGTTCCATCGGCTTTGGTGACTAGCGGCAGGGTCAGTCCGTAGGCGAGCTTCTGCCTCGTCCTTCTGATGAGGTCTATTCCGGATGTAATGTTTCCCCATTGATCAGATCCGCCTAGCTGCAGCTCGCAGTCATAGTTGTCGAAGAGGTGCAAGAAGTCGTAGGATTGAAGGAGCATGTAGGAAAATTCGGTGTAAGAGATGCCTTGCTCCCTCTCTTCTAGTCGGGAGCGGATAGAGTCCTTTTGGATCATCTGATTGACGCTGAAGTGTTTACCTACCTCCCTCAGAAAGTCGATCAGCGACACCTTTGCTAGCCACTCGCGATTGTCTAAAACCAATGCCCCGTTATCGCTCTCCGATAGATCGAGGAAGTTGCCGAGCTGCGACTTGATCCTTGCGAGATTGTGATCGAGAGCCTCTTCGTCCAGAAGCTGCCTTTCGTCCGACTTGCCGGAAGGGTCGCCAATCATTCCGGTTCCCCCGCCAGCGAGCAGTATCGGGCGGTGGCCGGCCAGTTGGAGGCGCCTGAGCATCACTATCTGGAGGAGATTGCCTAGATGAAGCGACTCTGCCGTGGGGTCAAACCCTACATAACATACGACCCTTTGGCCGTTTAGCCTCTCTAACAGGGCATCGGCACTGTATTGGTAGATGAGCCCGCGCTCTTTTAGCTCTGAAACTACCGACACTGAACCTCCTAGGTGCTCTTGACATAGAGACAGATGGTGCCACAGTAGCTTAGAGGAAATATCGTGGCGTTTGAGGTTTTTGTCGGGTCTAATGCTGCGCTAAGGCGGCGATGACCGCGTCTTGTAGTCCCTGATGGAACGAGAGATTCGACTCGCGGTCGCTCTTGAAGATTGCTATTGAAAGTCCGTTAGACCTCCTCGCCAATTCGATCACACCTACCAGATCGGCCACATCTTCGATATGGTAGGTCGAAATCCCAATTCCACGTAGGAGGCTATCGATGTCCGCTTCGTGGGGAGTGCCGAAAAGGGACTCAAATCTCGACGCCTCAAGATCCGATTTTTGAGCCAGAAACGAGAAGATTGCCCCTCCATCGTTATCCGAGATGACGAGTAATCCCTTCGGGTGCGATTTGGTGTGCCAGATTAGCGATCCAAAGTCGTGCAGAAGGGCCAAGTCGCCCAGCAGTCCGACTGAAAGGGAGTCGGGGTGTCGATTGACGCTGGCTATACCCAAAAAAGTAGAGACTAGACCGTCTATGCCATTTACCCCCCGGTTTGATAGAACCCGAGGCAGACCGTCCTTTTTTGGGGTGAACCACTCCAAATCTCGTATAGGCATTGATGACGCGACCAAGACGATGTCGTCACTTGAAAGACATTCCATAAGTGACCGCGAGAGTCCCGGCTCGCTCATCGGTCCCTCCGAAGCGCCGGCACCACCGGAATCCCATCCGAGTATCTCGTCAACAATCGACGATGAGATACCATCTACATCCGCCCAGAGCTTCAGCCATTGGTCGCCAATGGCGTGCCTTCTTTTCGAAATGCCCTCGCCCAGCAGGATATCGACGGCTCTTTTGATCGTCCCTAAAACGTCCAATAGATAGCCGGTCCTGTTGGTTCTTGTCTCGTCGACAAAAGTTTCACGATTCGAGAGAGATACGATCAAGGCATCATTGTTTTGGGCGCTACTCGCCATGAAGTTAGAGAGGACTTTCGACGACCAACTTTCTCCCAGCCGTATGATCGTGTCTGGAATCAGCTTGGAGGCTATCTCGCCAGAGCGCAGGAATGAATCGGGATATCGCACGCAGTTGGGGTGATTTGTTATCAGCCCCGACCTCGGATCTGCGAGAACCGGCCAGCCTAGGGCCTCCGCCAATTGGTAGAGGGATAAGTCGGCACCACTTTCGGCGCCAACGACGAAGATCCCCTTCTTTTTTGGATCGAACAGCCTGTGGATCTCGTCGTCTTCGGCCACTCCCAGGTGGACTTTTGCGCTAAACCAAGCCCCGCCGTCTGCCCTGGGGGCGATCGGTTCTAATTCACCGTCGATAAGCGGTTCGGCAAAGGCTAAATTTACCTGGACTGGACCGGGCCTTAGCCCAAGGCTGCGAGAGTAAACCAAAGAGGCGAGCGATCGCCAGGACCAGCTCGCCTCGTTGCGAGGGGCGCCGGGGTCGAACACCTCCTTCACGAAGTGGTCGAAGGGTCCAATCTGCCTCAAGGTTTGAGGGGCGCCGATTCCGTGGAGTTCGGGTGGGCGATCCGCAGTGCAAATGATCAATGGAACTAGCGAGTAGTAGGCCTCGGCGGCAGCGGGAATCAGCTCCGCTACCGCAGTACCCGAAGTGGCAAGAATTATCACCGGCTCTTTATTGAATTTTGCCATACCAAGGGCAAAGAATGCGGCTGACCTCTCATCGAGGCGAACATGGGTGGTTATTTCGGGTCTTGCGGAGATCGCAAGTGCCATCGGGGTCGAACGCGACCCTGGGCTAATCACTGCGTGGCGCGCTCCACATCTGATCCACTCGTCTACGACTGTAGCTGAGAAGCGGAGGTTCGCTCCGTCTAGGCTTGCGCCTAAGGCCATGGATAATTCCCTTCCTAGATCCCAACAACACCCTATATCTGGCGGGGCCCCCGCCTATCTCGAGGTCGCCCTGGATGGGTCGTTGGAAGAAAAAGTAGTCCTGATCCACGGATTTACACAGGCCAAGTGGATGTGGCAGGACCTCCTTGACCCCCTCGCACTGCGCACAAATATGCGTATCTGCGCAGTAGATGCGCCAGGTCATCTCGACTCGTCCGATCTTAGGTATGACCTAGCTCAACTATCCGACTCATTGGCTGATAGCTTTCAAGCGGCTCACTATGTGGGCTATTCAATGGGAGCAAGGATAGCGATGACCATCGCGGCGAGGCATCCTGAAGTGGTGAAATCGCTCGTCGTCATCTCGGGCAACCCTGGCATAAGGAGCAGATCACAGCGGCTGGCCAGAATTGCCTCCGATGAGAGGCTGGCTCAAGAGCTCGAGCTGTTGGATGATGACCCAGAAGGTTTCGCTTCATTCCTGCGTCGGTGGATCTCGCAGCCGCTATTTGGTCCACTTGGCGACCAAAGTGAGAACTTGCGCCAAAGAGCTTTAAATACTCCTTCAGCATTAGCTTCGTCTTTGCGGCTTATCGGGGCCGGAACGCAGGTGCCGGTATGGGACGAGATTATCGAACTGAGGGCCCCTTTTAGGTTCATAGTCGGCGAGCGGGACGAGAAGTTCCGGGTGATCGCTGAAGAGTTGATCGCAAAGCGAAGACGCGAAGAAGAGTTGATCGTCGCTATGGGTTCTTATCACCAAGTTGTCTCGTCAGCGCCACAACTGGTGTTGCAGAGTCTTCTCGGGCTCTATAGAGCATCGCCAGATTAGGATTCACGGTTAAGGGGAGACGAATGATCAGGATCTAAGCCGCTAGTTTTCTTTTTTGGCTAGCTCTATTTCCAAAATAAGCTTCGTACCCTCTAACTTCGCCGTTGCATCGCCGATGATGGCAAAGTCCATAAAGTCAGTCTGCGCTTGGAGCATAAAGGCTTTGCGCTCTGCCCCTTCGACCGGCGGAAGGCCCCTGCGTTTTACTGCAGCAGCCCTTTCTCGGTACCGGGCGACCATTTCATTTGGATCGAAATTTTCACTCACTATTGGAAAAGTTAGCCTGTTTCACCGGCGGAGCATGCAAATCGATAGACAGGAATTCTGAATTCTCAAATCTGGTTTATCATTTGGACAGTTAGAGTGGACAGATTCATAGTCGATAAAGATTCGCGCAGTTAGAAGACTAGAATTGGTCTTGAAGGTACAAGCCACCAGGAGTCGCCCGTGAAAAAGGGTCGCCATCGCAGGTATGAAGAAGTTCGCAAAGCCAAGCGAGGGTTAGTCATGCCCAAGCAGCGTTGCGAAGAGTGTGGGGGCGACGAGGAGCGCGGTCACGCTTCGTGGTGTTTGGCTGCCACCGAAGATCTCGAGTTTGAAGAGGTTGGTGACGAGGAGTCCTAGCTGCTCTATGGGTAGTTCATCCTTGTTCAGAATATATTTGCCAGCCTCGTCGAAGCGGAGGCTTCGGTTTTTGTGCTAATGCATCTCTTGCCAACTATGATGAACACTCCTTCTAATTAGCTCGAGGTCTCAGTAATTTGCTCCGTGGTTTTTCGTCCGGCAGGATCTTTGGTGACTTTTTCCCTGGTGATGGGGAGTTGGTCGTCTGTATGCACGGGTGGGCGAGAACAAAGGAGGATTTTTCGCCCTTTATCTCTGAACTACTTACAGGTTGCGATCGCCTTGGTATTTCGAAGCCTGCTATTTTGAACCTCGATCTCCCCGGATTTGGGTCGTCTCCAGCTCCAGAAGCTGCCGTTGGAACGGATTGGTACGGAGAGGTGCTGGAAGAGGTGCTGGTATCGCTCGATTCAGAGTTGAATTCGCCTGACACTATCCTTCTTGGACACTCCCTTGGTGGAAGGGTGGCGGTATCACACTCTGCGGTAGCTAAGAGGCCTCCTTGTGCGATTGTACTCGCCGGGGCGCCGCTGATCAGAATCAAGCCAAAAGCCCGGCCGAGCCTGAAGTTTCAAGCGGCGAAGAAGCTCCGCTCTCTAGGTTTGTTGAGCGAAAGCTCTATGGATAAGATCAGGGATCAGTTCGGCTCGAGCGACTATCGGGCCACCCAAGGGGTGATGAGGCAGGTATTCGTCAAGATTGTGAACGAAGATTATGAGTCATTAATTCCGGCTATCGAATCGAAGGTCTATTTGGTCTCAGGAGAGTTGGATGACCAGGTGCCACCCGAAGTAGCAAAAGAGGTGAGTGCAATTTCTAGAGATGCAACTTCAGAAGTGCTTGAAGGTGTTGGGCACTTTATTCCGATACAGGCGCCGACAAAGTTAGCAGAAGTTCTCCTTGGTGCTCTAATGGGTTGTGATCGATGAAATCAATTGAGTCAAGTCTGGTCTTAGTGGTTCCTTTAGTCGCCATGGTTTTATCCTCTGTGAGATGGCTAAGGGTGGCCCAGCGGGAACACTACGTCACCCCGATGACCACAAGATTTGCCATGCGCTGGTGGGGTCTAAGGGATAAACCGATAAATTCGGTAGCTTTCGTAATAGCCGTTCTGGCGGCAGAATTGACAATCAGGCCCGAGTTTTCGAAGCTTTATAAACTTGGGCTAGTTGTCATTTTAAGTCTGATTGTCGTGGTCTTTCCCTTGGGACTTGGGCTAAAAGGTAGGACATCCAAGCTCGAATGGACAAAACGGCTAAAGAGGTTGGCGGCTCTCAGTTACCTGCTGGCAGTGGTTCTCGGGATTTTAGGGCTTGCGCTGAATATCGCAGCGTTAGCGGTCTCGATTGCCGCCCTTTGCTACCCGATGCTGCTCGATGTAGCCACTTGGATGCTCGCACCGTATGAGAATCGTTCGGCTAAACGCTTTGTGCAGGCTGCGGCGGCGAAGCTGGCGAAGGTATCTCCTAGGGTTGTCGCAGTTACGGGATCTTTCGGCAAGACCACGACCAAGGGATATATAGCGGCCCTTTGCTCGCAGAGTATGATGACCGTGGCTTCGCCGGCTTCTTATAACAATCGCGCAGGACTCTCTAGGTCGATAAACGAGAATCTCGTGGCTTCAACCGAACTCTTCGTCGCCGAAATGGGGGCTTATCGACTTGGCGAGATTGCCGCTCTGGTCGATTGGATCAGACCAGAAATATCGGTAATAACGGCGATCGGGCCCGTTCACCTCGAGAGATTCGGATCTGAGGAGAAGATTCTTTCGGCAAAATCGGAGATCCTGACCGGTGCGAAGGTTGTCGTGCTTTGCGTCGATTATCCGAAGCTGGCATTTCTGGCCAACGAACTTGAAACAGAAGGCACCAGGGTTTGGCGATGCTCCGATGGCGATTTCAGGGCGGAAATTTGCGTGAAAGCCGATGAAGAGGGTGGCCTAGTAGTTTTTCGGGATCAGCGGAAAATAGGGTACCTTCCGAGTGGAGAACTCTCCGCGGGTAATGTCGCCTGCGCAGTTGCGGTAGCTCTGGAGCTTGGCGTAGCGGAAGAGGTATTGGCTAAGCAGCTTTTCGAGCTCAAGCCACCGCCACATAGATTGACGGCTACGGTCGTCGATTCGTCTGGACTTGTCGTACTGGACGACACCTACAACTCCAATCCAACGGGAGCCCGCCACGCAATGATGAGCTTGGCAAAGCGTAGAACCCCGGGCGTGCGTACCGTTGTGGTTACTCCAGGGATGGTGGAACTCGGACATAGGCAGTTCATCGAGAACTTCAAGTTGGCCGAATACGCCGCCGAAGTTGCGAGCGACTTGGTTATCGTGGGAAAGACCAATAAGAGGGCACTAACCAAGGGAGCCCTAGACCGCTCGAAGTCGGCCGGAGCGATATTGAAGAAGGTCATCGACGTCGCAACGAGGGACGACGCAGTCAGATGGGTTCGCGAGAATCTCAAGGCTGGGGACGTAGTACTCTACGAAAATGACCTTCCTGACCACTTTCCGTAAAGATGCTTTTTTTGTTCTGTGATCGCCAATACGTTGCTTTGTCCTAAGCTATGGGGTCGGTCAGCAGTTATTTTCCCTTGGCCAATAGGTCTGGTTTGGGTAGGTGGTTTCTAAAGCATGAGGCAGTTTGGTGTTATTTTCGGTGGCCCATCTCCTGAGCACGATATAAGTATTCTGACGGGTCTCCAGGCGGCGAGGGCTCTCCACAAGTCCGGGGCAAAGGTTATCGGACTTTTCTGGAATAAGTTGGGCGAGTGGTATCAGGTGGATCCACTAGCTGAAGCCTCTGCTTTTGCGTCTTCTCAGCCCAATGGCGCCCAGCCACTGTACCTTCGTCTTGGATCAGAACCGGGATTTTACCCCCCGGCGGGTCGACTTTCGAAGGGGAAGGCACTCGAGTTAGAAGCGGTGATGAACTGCTGTCATGGCGGAGCTGGTGAGGACGGCTCATTACAAGCAATACTCGATCTAATGGGTGTCCCCTACACCGGCCCAAATGCCAGAACCGCACTGATCGGGATGGACAAACTGGCCTTTTATGCATTGATGACCCAGAACTCGATCAGCGCATTGCCGCGTGAGCCCCTTTTCAAATCGACAGACTCTCTGTCCTTCGAGGGTCCCTATATAGTCAAGCCTCGCTTCGGGGGCTCTTCTATAGGGATAGAAGTAGTCGCTGATTTAGAGACTGCGAAGATGCGGCTGGACGCTAACATACACCTGCGAACCGGAGCGGTGGTAGAGCCGTATCGGCCAGACCTCTTCGATATCCAGGTTGCCGCACGTTCCTTTCCTGCCTTTGAGCTCTCTGCTATAGAACGACCTCTGAAAAAGGGTGCCCTTGGTGAAATCCTTAGCTACAGCGACAAGTACATAGCCGGTGAAGGCATGGCGACCGCACCCAGGGAACTGCCAGCCGAGCTCGATCCAAAAGTCGAGGAGCAGATTCGAACTATAGCTGGCAAGGTCTGTGAACTGGTGGGGCTCAGAGGGGTCATGAGGGTCGACTTCTTGATGGCAGACGACGGTTCGCTATATATCAACGAGGTCAATACCATCCCGGGATCGCTCTCTCACTACCTTTGGATCGAGCCTAAGATACCCTTCGAGAGGTTGATCAGCCAAATGCTGGAGGAGGCGATCTCGAATCCGAGCTATGTCGCAGTCGTGGCGGGTGCGGACGGATCGGTCTTGCGCACCGCTTCATCTATAGCGGCCAAGCTGGCCTGAGCATTTTCTCGATGGAGAGATTTATCGACAAGATCGTCTCTCCGAATGAGACCCTGCTCGAAGAGGTGCGTGAGCATTGGATCGAGATGGCAGCGCCGGCGGCGATTCTTTTGGTTCTCGTGCTAGGGGCGCTCGCATTGGAGATTACCCAGCTACTTGCGGGAGCTTGGGGATTCGTGATCTTTGTCCTGTTAGTCCTAGTAGGGGTCGTTTACTTCGCATATCACTACACAAGGTGGAGCTCTAAGTACCTTCTGCTGACCAATAGACGGGTCGTCGTTGTAAGTGGAATCCTAAGTCGGAAAACCAACGAGATACCAATTTCGAGAATTACCGACATCAGGTGTGACCAGGGAATTCTTGGCCGAATACTAAATTTTGGCTCGCTCGACATCCAAAGTGCGGGCAATGACGCCTCGGAAGCTATGGGGAATATCTCTCATCCCTTTGATATTCGAAACAAAATAGACGCCTTGGCGAGTTCTCCGGTGTCCTATGACCCTCCCGCTGGCGAAGTCAAGGGCCGCAGTGATCAGGCGGTAGCGACAATTGAACGACTGTCCAAACTGTATCGGGATGGCTTCATAGACGAAGTCGAGTTCAAGAGACTGAAGGCCAAAGTCTTCGAGGATCAAGAGGGTGGCTCTTAGCTCGACTTACGCTCGATTTGAGGGTCCAAGTACACGATCTTTAGGAATGGATTAGTGATGTCAAAGCCATTGGCTGGTATCAAGGTCGTTGAGATGGCGGGCCTCGGGCCGTGCCCTTTCGCTGGGATGCTCCTCGCAGATCTGGGTGCAAGGGTCGTAAGGGTAGATCGGCCCCGGTTCAACACCCCGCTTGGCGCTTGTGAGGCCGAAAGGCAAGAAGTTCTTGGCAGAGGTAAAGAGTCGATCTCGCTCGATCTGAAGAATCCAAAGTCACTCCAAGTGATTAAGCGACTGATAATTGCGTCAGACGTGCTGATCGAGGGCTTCAGGCCCAAGGTAATGGAGAGGCTCGGACTTGGGCCAGAGGTTCTGATGAAGGAGAAGCCTTCGCTCGTTTACGGGCGTATGACGGGCTTTGGTCAGAGCGGTCCGTATGCTACGAGAGCTGGTCACGACATAAACTATGTATCACTTTCTGGCGCATTGGCGGCGATTGGGGAGAAGGATGGTCCCCCGATAATCCCGCTCAACCTCCTGGGAGATTTTGGTGGGGGCGGGATGCTGCTCGTAGTTGGGGTCTTGGCGGCACTCCTAAAGGCCAGGACAACATCTCAAGGTGAGATAATCGATGCGGCTATGGTGGACGGCTCGGCGTTGATAGCCTCGATGATCTATGGATTCTTGGGTCAGGGTCTTTGGGAGGACAAAAGGGGAGTCAATCTGCTAGATGGGGGCGCCCCGTTTTACTCGACTTATAAAACCAAAGACGACAAATATGTCGCCGTAGGCGCCCTAGAGCCCAACTTCTACCGGGATCTCCTCGTTGTTTTGGGCCTCTCTGGGGATGAAGATTTGCAATCGCAGTACGATCGGGGCAGATGGCCGGTGATGCGGACGAAAATAGCGCAGGCCGTCGGGGAGAAGACTCGCGATGAGTGGGAGATCATTAGCGAGGAGACAGATAGCTGCATGACTCCCGTTTTGAGCCTGCTGGAGGCCCCTATTCACCATAGCGCGATCAAAAGGGAGGGATTCATCGAGATCGCTGGGATAACTCAACCGGCTTTGGCTCCGAGATTCTCGGGAGACCCCGAACGAGGTGCTCCC
>JABEUM010000081.1 GCA_013044475.1 Acidimicrobiaceae bacterium
CCCCATAAAGAGTCAACTGAAATAACTACCGACTACCGAGGAGCCAATTTCGGTAGTTTTGATGGCGACCCCCTGAATGGTTACTTTCAATTTCCAAGGAAATTTTTTCGCATTCCGTCTCAATTGTCCGAGTCGGCTTAATTGTGATTTTGATCCACTTAAAGTTGCGAAAAGGGATAATTGCGGGCGAAAGAGTAGCTTTTATCGAACTCACTTTTATCGAACTCAAAAGCCGTGGCTGAAATTACTTTGCAAGTTGGTTATCCAAATCCGCTCTGCTTAGCCACTCGAGGAACTAGCGGCTGAATCGGAATCGGGATTGCAAGTTGCTTGGCATCATGTGAAAGTCCTATGAGGTGATTGCTGTTAGGTTGCCAGTTGGAGAATCTCCGCTTGACTAGGCTGTTGGTGATTCGAACATCGAATCTTGATGATCGAGTATTAGCGATCTAGTCGAGGAACCTATTTAGTTGACAATGCGCCTGAGCGAACTATCGGCACTTATACCTGATTCGAGGATCGTAGGTCCCGACGTGGAGGTTGAGGACATAACCCTTGACTCCAAGAGTGTCGAAAAGGGATTTTTGTTCTGTGCTACCAGGGGCGCACGTTTTGACGGAAACAGCTTCATTGAAGAGGCGATCTCGCGTGGTGCCTGTGCGGTGATGGTGTCTGATGAAGCGGCCGGATCCTACCCTCAGCTGATAGTTCCCTCGGTTAGACACGGCGTTGGCAGGTTAGCCAACGCGATATGCGGCTCACCGTCAAAGAAGCTAAATCTTGTCGGAATTACTGGGACCAACGGAAAGACTACGACCAGCTACTTGTTGGACGGGGCGCTACGGTCAGCGGGACACAAGACCGGTCTGATCGGAACGATAGAAGCAAGGGTCGGCGAAGCGCACAGACCCTCGATCTATACCACGCCAGAGGCCCCCGAGCTCCATAGATTTTTAGCCGAAATGGTCAAGTTGGGTGTGGACAGCGCAGTCATGGAGGTCTCTTCGCATGGGATCGAGCAACACCGAATAGACGGCGCAGACTTCAAGATAGCGATCTTTACTAACCTCGCCCCCGAGCACCTCGACTACCACGGAACTATCGAGCAGTACTACTACGCTAAGTCGCTGCTCTTTGATCCTAAAAGGTGCGCACTCGCCCTGATCTGTATCGACGACGAGTGGGGGATGCGACTAGCCCACTATTCGACCGTCCCTACCCTGACCTTTGGCTTTTCAGCGAGTGCCGACCTCGTCATATCGAGCTGCTCAAGCAGTGTCGAAGGGACGAAGCTAAGCGTAAAGGGGTTGGGGCTCGATCGGGAGATATTCGTCAGGGTCGTCGGGTCGTGCAACGCTCAGAACGCCGCAGGGGCCTACCTGGCTGCTACCCGGCTGGGTGTGGATCCCGAAGTAGCCGCAAGGGGAATTGCGGCGACACCGGGCGTCGAGGGGCGTTTTCAGCAGGTACACGCAGATCAGGACTTCTTGGTTGTCGTCGACTACGCGCACACTCCAGATTCGATCCGGGCGCTGATCACCACGGCGAGGGACCTGATCGCGGCTGATAGGAAGGTGATACTGGTCGCCGGAGCGAGGGGTAGGAGAGACAGGCTTAAAAGGCCCGAACTCGGACGGGCCGCCGCTACGGCCGATCTCGTCTTTTTGACCACCGATAACCCCGGTGACGAGAATCCCGAAGACATCATTACCCAACTGCTCGCCGGGACGGTAGATATCGCGTCTCGCAATATCGAAGTAGAACTCGACAGGCGTATGGCGATCGAGAAGGCGGTCAGGGCCGCCCGCTCCGGGGACGCAGTCCTGATTGTCGGCCGGGGTCACGAGACTTCGTTCAGGGTCGGAGATCACCGTCTTGAACTCGACGACCGGGAGGCCGCAAAAGACGCCCTTCTGAAGGTCTTAGCCGCTAACTCCAGACAGAGGAGCTAGATGCCCGTCTTGGATCCAAATGAGATCTCAGTAGTTATCCCCGCCTATAACTCTTCTGGGTCGATAGCGAGGGCGATAAATTCGGTGATCAATCAGAGCGTGTCCGTCGGAGAGATAGTCGTCGTAGACGATGGCTCGTCTGACAATACCAGAGAAGTAGCTGGGAGTATTTCGCCTCTTGTCAGGGTAATTACCCAAGTAAACTCTGGTCCGGCTGCGGCGCGCAATCGTGGCGTGAGCGAGGCAAAGGGCAGCTGGATCGCCTTCTTAGACGACGACGACTACTGGCACGAGCAAAAAATAGAACTGCAGATACAGGATCTCTCTTGTTCTGATGGCTGCGGTCTCATGGCGCAAAACTGGACGAGGGGAGACGACTTCGACCTTGACTTCACCTTTACTCAGATCCCCTATGTTCGCCAGTTGATCCTGAATCGATTTCAGACTTCGACAGTTCTGATGAGAAGGTCGATTTTCGAAGAAGTAGGTGGATTTGTCCCCGAGTTCGATGGAGTCGAAGACTGGCACCTCTGGCTCAAAGCCACCGAGAAGACCGAAGTGATCCTCTCTTCGAGGGTGTTAGTCCACTATCACGACTCGGCTGGTGGTGTCTCTAAGAAGCTCTGGGACTACTACCTAAATATGAATAAGATGCTCGACGTCGAGGAGCAGAGGACTCCCATCGATCAAAGACTCTTTGCGACGATTCGTGCTTGGCACTACCAGCGAATGGCGGTGGCTTTTGCCCTGGAAAAGATGCCAAAAGAGGCGTGGTTAGCCGCTTTGGCGGCGATAAAAAGGTCGAGCCTCAAGGAGAACCTCTCCGCCTTTTCCAATCACCTTGTGCCATTTCTTCGTGAACGCAAGAAGAAGAGGTCGCAGAAAAGTAACTAGCGTTCAATCCCTTTGTGGCTAACCGGACTAGCCGACCTCTCCATCAGGACTTTTCTGTACCGGCTTGTGTGATCCTTTGAAGTGCTTATAGAAGCCGAAGGCCACGAAGCCTATGATGACGACCGCCAATAGCGCGTAGCTAATCTGGCTCGATACCTTCTCTACCTGCTTGAAGCTTGCCCCCGCTAGGTATCCGAGGTAGGAGTAGCTGAC
>JABEUM010000082.1 GCA_013044475.1 Acidimicrobiaceae bacterium
GAACTCACACTTATATATTATAGATATTATTGTTGAGAATTGCTCAAGAATTAGCTAACTGTTTCTGAGCCCCCCGATATAGAGGGCCGTCGTCGACCTTGCGAGCTCCAGTAGATGGTCGAGGTTCTCGCCGATTGCCAACATGCCACCTGCAACGATGTCTAACTTTCCAAGTTCATTCGACCGTTTGTTGAGCCCGGCGGCAATTGCAGCTCCCCAAACCTCCCTTGCCCGTTCGGGTATGAAGAAGATCGGCAGCCATCCCTCGGCAATTTCAGCGATCATCTCTACGTTCTTTGGTCCCAAGGAGGCAATATAGATCGGAATCCGGGAACGGATCGGATGCGTGATCAGCTTCAGCGGCTTGCCTAAACCGGTCCCAAGATTGAGTGGCAAGGGAATCTGGTAGATACCGTCATTTTGAAGGTATTCGCGCGACCATACCTTCCGGCAAACTTCGACGATCTCCCGAGTCCGTTGGAGGGGCTTATCGTAGCGGACCCCATGCCACCCCTCGATTACCTGGGGGCCAGATGCCCCGAGCCCGAGGAGAGCTCGCCCTTGGGATACCTCGTCGAGTCCAGCCGCAGTTTGAGCGATGAGAGCTGGCGTTCGCGTAAAGATCGGTAAAATCGCCGAACCAATCTGGAGGCTTGTGGTCTTCGCAGCCAAGTACCCCATCAGAGTTGGAGAGTCGAGTCCGTAGGCCTCGGCCACCCAAAGGATATCCAATCCCTCCCTCTCATACTCGAGGATCTGAGACAACGAAGAGTGGAAATCCCCGGCATAGTTCAGCTGCATGCTGATCCTCATCGACTGACTCCCTTCAAGCACCCTCAAACCAGAAGACATTGGCCTGAACTTGCTGGCCCCTATGCTGGCCCAGGCACTGTCTCGCTCATCGACTTCAGACATTAGCCGCCCCTGAAGGTAATCGAAGGTCGCGTACCCCAAGGCCGCGATATTTTGTAACGTATTGCCATGGGAATGACCGTTTCACAAGCGACCGAATTACTCACCTCCAAGGGACAACCCTTCGAGGTGGCTAGGGAAGACGTCCGGGGAGTACCAACTTTGGTTTGGGCGAATGCACCAAAGACCCTCGCAGAACTTCTACATGACTCAAAACGGCACGGAAACAAGACCTTCTTGGTTTATGAAGACGAGAGGTACTCTTTTGCAGATCACTACGAGTTGGTCTCCGCTCTGGCGGGTGCCCTTAGCAATATGGGTGTGACCAAAGGAGATCGAGTAGCTATTGCTATGAGGAACTATCCTGAGTGGATATTCTCCTTCTGGGCGGCAATCTCTATCGGGGCAATCTCAGTACCCCTCAACGCCTGGTGGAGTGGAGATGAGCTTGCATATGGCGTAAAAGACTCTGGTTCTAAAGTATTGATCTTCGACGACGAGCGCATACAAAGAATCGCACCCTACCTCGAGGAATTGGCATCCACATCGGATCTTCAGATCATCACCGTCAGGTGCACAGAAGATACCAGATCAAAGATTCCAAGCTTGATTGACCAGCAAGAGATTCAAGGCCTGCTCAAACAGGGGGCTCTAAGCCAGATTGACCCAGCCGTAGCGCAAGATGACCCAGCGGTCATCTTCTACACTTCGGGGACAACCGGCAAACCCAAAGGAGCTATCGGAACTCACAGAAACCTCGCCACCAACCTCATGAACGCCTTCTTCGTCACGACTAGGTCAACAATGCTGATCAAGGAGAGGAGCACCCTACCCGCACCAGACAGCGGAGATCCCGTGGAGTCAACCTATCTCCTCTCGGTTCCACTATTTCACGCCACCGGATGCTTTGCGACGATGATTCCAAATCTGGTCGCTGGCAACAAGATCATTTTGATGAGGCGCTGGAACCCAGAAGACGCCCTGGCCCTGATCGAAAAGGAGAGAGTAACTTTTTTCGGCGGCGTGCCCACGATGGTGTGGCAAGTGCTAAATTCGCCGGACTTTCCAAGGCGCGACACGTCGTCGATCCGAAATATCAGCTATGGCGGAGCCCCGGCCCCTCCGGAACTGGTCAGGAGGATCAAGGAGCATTTCCCAACGGGTCTACCTTCGAATGGTTACGGCTTGACCGAAACATCCGCCATAGCTGCGATGAACGTGGGTGACGACTACGTCCGTAAACCGGACTCAGTAGGTCCGCCAGTGCCCGTTTGTGAAGTGCGCATAGTTGGATCGGACGGGATGGATCAGGGTGTCAATACTCCAGGGGAGCTGTGGATCAAGGGTCCAAACGTCATACCTGGCTACTGGAATAATGAGGCCGCAACCGCTGCGAGTTTTAGCGATGGCTGGCTCCATAGCGGAGATATGGCTTTCGTCGACGAAGAGGGTTACCTTCACATTGTCGATCGGACAAAAGACATGCTGATCAGAGGGGGTGAAAACGTATATTCGTCTGAGGTCGAAGGGGCAATTTACGAACATCCCTCCGTTGCCGATGTTGCGGTGGTCGGGATACCAGATCTGGTCCTAGGCGAGGAGGTCTGCGCAATAATCCAACTCAGGCCGGGACACTCAATCTCTGAACAGGAAGTTAGGGAACATGTTGCGAGCCGACTGGCCCACTTCAAAGTACCCAAGTACGTCTACTTTCGAGAGGATTCGTTGCCCCGAAACGCCGCCGGGAAGCTCCTTAAAAGGCAACTGAAAAACGAAGTAATCGACTCTGAGTCGAAATAGACCAGGTCCCCAATGCCTCAAACCATAGGACTCACTAGTAGCCGAAAGCCCGGCTGAACCGGTGGCTCGACGTCGCCCGACAGCCGCCGTCAGATGGAAAACAAACTGTAGATGATCGAAAAACAGTTTATCGTGGGGGCTGGATCTGCCCTGTTTATCTATTTGGCTGTGGAGTCATCCGCAAGTAGGGCTTAATTGTCTTAAATCCCTTTGGAAACCGATTAGTCGCCTCTTCGTCGCTCAGTGCCGGTGCCACGATCACATCATCACCTTCTTGCCAATTGACCGGGGTCGACACCAGATATTGGTCGGTGAGTTGAAGCGAATCTAAAGTGCGCAGAATCTCCTCGAAGTTGCGGCCAGTAGACGCAGGGTACGTAATGCTAAGTCTGATCCTCTTGCTCGGATCGATTACAAATACCGATCTCACCGTCATGGTCGTCGAGGCATTTGGATGGATCATTCCGTAAAGCTCGGCAACCACCCGATCAGGGTCTGCAATCATCGGAAAATTGACGTTCTGCCCGGTGGCATCTTTTATATCCCCTTCCCATGCTTGATGAGATTTCAAGTCATCGACACTGAGGCCTATCACCTTCGCATTGCGACTTAAAAAGTCCTCCTTCAACCTGGCAACTTCGCCAAGCTCAGTAGTGCATACCGGGGTGAAGTCCTTCGGGTGCGAGAACAAGACCGCCCAACCATCTCCAATCCAGTCGTGAAAACTTATGTCGCCCTGAGTGGTCGAAGCCTTAAAGTCGGGTGCGACGTCACCAAGCTGAATAGACATAATCCCTACTCCCCTCTATCAATTCTCCTACGACTCGGGCTGATGGGGCTCGATGCCGCATTTATTGTCGACTGTTTCGGTCAACAATTACGATTATACGCCGTCTACGGTAAAGTGAGAAGTGTGGATTTGCACTCGGAGCACGATCACCTCAACAGCCCAATCTCCCACCCCGCCAAAAGCGGGTCTCTCAAGATCGTCGTTGGACTTAATCTTCTCCTAGTGGTCGTGCTGGCTATAAGTGGCTATCGCTACCATTCTTTGGTGCTCTATTCTGCGGCGGTCCATCAATTCGTCGACAGTGCAGGAGTCGGAATCACCCTATCTGCATTAATCCTCTCTTTGAAGCCCGCATCTTCGAGGCACAGCTACGGTCTAGCTCGTCTCGAAGTTCTGGCCGCACTCTTGAATGGCGTCATATTGCTTGCCACCACCGTCTGGATCGTTGTCGAAGCGGTACATCGTATTGAATTGCCCACCCTCACCAGTGGAGGTGCAGTAGCTGAGCTTGGCGTGGTGGGCGGGATCGTCTCATTGGCTTCGTTCCTCTTACTGCACGAAAAGTCTCCCACATCCCTCGCTATGCGAATCAATGCCATACACTTCGCTGCCGACTCGTTGGCATGGGTAGTCACCATCGGTTCTGGCCTTCTAATCGTCACTACTGGAGCCAAGCTGATAGACCCGATCTCGTCAATTCTTGTGTCATCGTTGGTCCTCATTGCAACTTGGAAGCTGGTAGCTCAAACGGTAGACGTCCTCCTTGAAGCGACTCCGAAGGACGTCGTACCATCGGAAATAGTCGCTGAAATCCTCCGGCAACCCGACATCACCGATGTACACCACCTGCATATCTGGAGCCTCGGTTCTGAGACCCCCGCCCTGTCGGCACACGTAGTTTTCACGGAATCGATAGACTTGCACGTCGCCCAGGTCAGGACGGATGCCATAAAAGAGATACTGGCCGAAAAATTTCACATCGATCACGCCACTATTGAGATCGAATGTCACCCGTGCGAAGCTCCAACCCACTAGCGGCGCGATCACAAGCCAAAACGCTGGCTTTCGCTCAAATAATTCATTTCCCTCAAAAACACCTTGTGCGCTATGGTTTTGGCAAGAAACATAGGCTATTCAAGGCGAGCGAAATGTAGCTTATAGACATGGTCAAAAAGATGGAATCCCAAGCGGAAAGCTTTCTGACGGATCCTCGGCTTCCCGCAGTTGCGGTAATACTCGGTGCTTTAGCTCTGTACTTATTGCTTCCTGGACAGTTGACCTTGGGTCCTTCCTGGATCCTTGCGGCCCTAGAAGCAGCTCTCGTCATCATTCTTGCAGTAACTTCGCAGTACCGCTCAAAACATTCAAAGTCACTGCGCTACTTATCCATCCTGCTTATAGGGCTCATCGGACTTGCGAATCTGATTTCGGTCGGCCTATTGGTCCATCTTCTTCTTCGTGGCACTCTGGCAAGTGGGACGCAGCTATTCTTCTCTGCCCTTGAAATTTGGCTCACCAACGTCTTGGTATTTGCGCTCTGGTTCTGGGAGATCGACCGCGGGGGTCCGGTTGAAAGAACGAAGGATTCAACCAGCTATCCGGATTTTCTTTTTCCTCAGATGACCCAGACTGGCCTCTGCGATCCCGGTTGGATCCCGGGCCTGGTGGACTACATCTATTTGTCTTTGACCAATGCAACCGCATTTAGCCCAACCGACACGATGCCGCTGAGTCCCATTGCAAAGATCCTGATGGGAGTAGAATCTCTGGTCTCTCTGCTGACCGTAACTATCGTTGCGGCGAGAGCGATAAATATCCTCCACTAGTCGAGGGCGATCAACCGCATTTCTGACGGCAGACCCGAATCACGCGTTCCGTTTATTGCAAACTGATCTGATCCAGTGCCGGGCCAGACCCCAAGAGTGTGCCCTTGGATCGAGAAGGTCAAAATGGCCTTCACCATCGATCTCTATAGTCTCAATCGAATCGCCTTTGGACTTCGCAGTTTGTACAAACTTCCGACTCATGTCTATCGGGACTATCGAGTCCTTCTTGCCGTGGACGACTAATGCTGGAATGCCGAGTGGCAGAAGTTCCAATGGGGACACGGCTATATACCTGTGAGGGACCTCCTCTGGCATACCACCGAGAAAGATCCTTACTACGTCGCCAGAAAGCCCCCTGTCGGCGAAGCTGATCAGATCGGTTATCCCGGCGAGGGTCACCACTCCACTAACGACTACTGACCCTCCGTCTTGGAGCATCCCGGAGCTGCTACTGAAGCGGGCCGATACCGAGGCTAACCACAGGGCTAACTGCCCACCCAATGAATGTCCGACTAGAACAACTCTGCTTATCCCCGAAAGATACAAGGCATCCATCGAGGCCGCCAAATCAAAGTAACTACTTGGCCAGCCCCCGCCCACGCCCATCATGCGATATTCGATATTGGCTACTTCTATTCCCGCGGCTACGAGATCATCTACCAAAGGCTCCATCTCCGACAGATCAGATTCTCCATGCCAGTATCCGCCATGAATAAAGCACACGGCGGTCCTCGTCCTCTTGAAATCCGCCAACCGCTCGACGGAAAGGACCGACACTTCTCCAGCCCTCAAGATCTGGGGCCTAATCGGCGATGTCATGTCCATCACTTCTGATTCGCGCGATCTCACCGGGCTGTAGAGATCAACAAACTGGGAAGAGTCGCCACCGTATCGTATTCGATCCCACTTGATTTTGGTGGTACCCAACTGATCACTCCCCAATTAGACAGGTAACTAACATACCTATCGGACTAAAACACGCCAAGATAAATCCAGATTCACCGATTGTTGAAACCAAAGCGTGATCAGCGATGCACTTGCCAAGCTAGGTTACAATATTGACATACTTAGCGTCGCAGTGCATCCGGTAAAGGGATCACCGCATATGTCGACCTTCTTGACCTCCATGCCAGCCTTTTTTGCCGCACCGGAGACCACTCCAACATGGAGAGAGCAGAGAACGTCACGATCCATCGCCGTCATGTTTCTAACTGGACACTTTGTCAGAGTAAATTTGCAAGTCGTTCCGCTCCATTCTGTCTTTGGAGCAAATCCCCAATCCTTCATCTCTGATTGGAGCACGCCTATTGCCCTCTCGTGATCACCTGAAGAGGATAGGGTCACAGATTCAACCAGCTTGGATCCAACCCTCTCACCGACATCGGCGGGACTTGAACCTTCGGCTATAACCTCCAGCAGCATCGCAGATACCCTCTCGAAAGAGGACATTGCACGCTCTCTAGCGTCGGGCGTAGGGCTATATATGTATCGCGGGCGGCCACGCGACGAGCGCCTCTCAATGTTCTCCGCTACTAGCCCCGCCTCCAATAGCGACTCTAAATGGTGTCTTATTGCATTGTGATGGAGGCCCAGAGTCTCGGCCATCTCGGCTATCGTGAGTGGCTCATGAGCCGCCAGAATCTCCTCCAGCACTCGTCTCTTGTTTGAAGTGGGGCCAGCTGGTCTCCTTCCTGCCACAGTCGATCTCCTCTCTAATTGCTCTTAATGCGCTCTAACCGACTTTTAACCGTTCCAGCTCGCAGCTGATCCCTAAACCGACAACACCTGGTGGAAATAACAATAATGTATTTACGCGCTTACTAATTCCCTATTACTTCCATATTGAGTGCATCACCAAATGCATCGGCTTTCAGAAGGTTCAAAGTAAAGCTTTTGTCTCAGCAAATTTCTATTATCCGCCGTGATATCTACTAGGGGGATCGGCTGGCTCTACGGCATACAAGGCCCAATTTGACTGCAGCAGCCTGCGCCAACCCAGCCACACTCCCTGTTCACAACGCTTATCCACAAAGGCTGCTTGCAATCCTGAGTTCAAACTGCCCAATATCGAAGACCCCCACCCTTCGGATAGTGCCGTCTTTAAATACAACCCACAATCAAATTAACACAAAAGCTAGACTTTTGATCTAATCACCATGCCGTGACGCATACATGCCGGTTTTTATTAATAACAATTCATTTGGCTTCAAACGATGCTTGTCCATTTTAGAAAGCCAAGCAACTGGCTAATTTGGGCCGGAATCTATAAGGCGTAAAATCTAGGCGAGGTAAGCCGAACGATGCGACAAACACGATGTGAGACTCTCAACTCTCTATGGCGATGCCGAGAGGCCAATTCGGGGGCTTTGCAGCGAGCCTCGCAGCGTGGTCGGTCCGCTTTTGGAGGCGTCCAAGATGGCCCTGGTCAACCATCTCGAATTGATGTTGCGCCCCTCCCTAGGACGAGAAGACAACTCGTAGTCTCTTTTGGAGACGCCTACTTTTAGGCGCATATAGGTCATCTTGTGGAACATGCCGCGTCAGAACATTAACGTCCTAAATGGTCAACACCCCAAGTTTAGAATAGCAGACAACCCTTACTCCAACGGCTAAATGTGCAATTCAGGTCCACTCGTTTTCTCGGGAAAAAAGTTGGCATCTACTTAACTTGCGCAAAAACGCGCCTAACTGGCACGAAGTGGGTGGTGATGCTCTTAATTGAGCCCAGAAACAGGCAACGACCGTTAGCAACTAACACGCCTTTTTCAAAGACAGCCACCTATGTCGATTGACATAGGTGGCTGTAGGGATTAGCCTCTCCCAGCAAAAACTATTGGGTAGGTTTTTAGTGGGTCTCTTCGTGCACCGCAGTTGACACGCCTCTTGCATCAGTTGCCTGGCGGTCAAAGGTGTGCTTGTTGTTCGATTGCCGTGATACTCCAAAAACGGTCGCAGAAATTACGAAGCCTATTCCTCCAGCGATCATTAATATTATGCCGACCGTCGAGAGGCGAAAGCCGGTTCCCTGCGTGGTTACCGCAAAATACATTATCGCTCCAACTACTGCAGCGATGACGCTAAATACCATTCCTGTAAGTCCCATAACTACTACTTTCTCTATTGTTGGTCTGGCGACACGCCAGAGTCTTAGCCGATCACAGCTTTAATCACACAAAAAGAGTGACCGGAGCAAACCTCCCGAGGGAAATTAAATTCAGCCTGCTGACTAGCTGCATCGCCCTCGGATTGGAGCTATTTACCTCTTGTACCAGCGCCCTCTGCTTTTAGTAGCAAAACCGAACAGCCAGATCACTGCCACGATTGCAGCAACTATCCATAAAAGGTGGATTGTGAACCCAGCGACACCGAAGATTAGAACTAATACGAGTACGGCAAGAATTAGAAACATTTTGAGTCCTGTCCCCAACAGTTCCAGTTGAAACCGATGGTTGGAAGATATGAAAAACTTCCAATACGTCATTCTACACTAGAAATACAACATTAGCAATAGATATCTAGTTTTTTTCTGCTATAGTCAAAAGACATGGCTTCTTGGAGTTTTCTAACAAATCACGCCCGAGTACTGGTTCATATTGCCGGAGACCCCGTAGCGCGTCTTCGAGATATTGCTTTGACCTTGGGCATAACCGAGCGCAGCGTCTTTCGGATCGTAGATGACCTGGAGAAAGCTGGCTATCTCGAAAAACAGCGTAACGGACGTAGGACCCAATACTCGATTCAAGCCGAGTTGCCGCTGATTGATCCAGTTGCAAGTTCGCCGTCTATCGGCGAGATATTAGCTCTCCTCGTCCCAGTAGAGGCACTACGGCTACCAATCGATGCCGATTGACTTGAGTAGAGGATAATCAGCCGCCCTCCCTCAGGAATTTCCATCTACCTATTGAGCTACCGGCAGCACCACTGAACGGCAAATCCAATATTGGCTAGTTAACGCTCGCCTAGGCCGACAAAGGGCGCTCCTAAATTGATTATCCAAGTAACGGCGCTTTAGCTGCGAGGCCAAAGCCTCGGCTGCAGAGCGGATAGTCGGGACAGAGAGAAAGACCCATCGAGCAAAGCAAATTGAGCTAAAACCCAAACTTTGCACCAGCGGTAGGTGATAAGGTCTGGACATTATTCGGGACGAGTGGCCAACGAATCGGCAACTGGGTCATCGGCCTTGGTCAGTTCTCGCGGTTTAGCGACTCACCAGAGCGGAGGTACGGGATTACCTTGGCAAAAGCACGCGACGCATCGATAACCATTATCGGCGGAGGCGCAATCGGCTGCGCGGTAGCCTACTTCCTCGCCAAAGCTGGCCACCGCGATATTCAGGTTCTTGAAGCGTCTGAGCTTTGTGCACAAACTTCTAGTCAAGCCGCTGGCCTCGTCGGCCAAGTTCGCCTCAGCCCCGAAAGAACCCGTCTTGCCATGAATTCGGTAGCCTTCTTCTCAAAGCTAGAAGAATTGACCGGCGTTTCTCCTGACTGGCTTCAGTGCGGCAGCTTGCGCATCTCGTTAACACCCGAACGGACCTCAGAACACCTTGCCATGGCTGACGTTGCTAAAGATTGTGGCCTCAAAGTTCGGTTTCTGGAGCCCAGCGAGTTGAAAGAGATGCTTCCCACAATCGAGATAGCGAAGGTCCATTCAGCTCTCTGGTGCCCAACCGATGGCTACCTCCAACCAAACAGCCTCGTTAACGCCTACGTCGCTGGAGCACGGTCTTTGGGAGTCACATTTGCAACTAACACCGTGGTCACTGCGATATCGACCGTTCAGAACAGGGTTGCTTCGGTCAGCACCGAGCTAGGGGACTTCTCCACGTCAATGGTGATCAACGCCGCCGGACCGTGGGCCTCGGCGGTTGCCCAAATGGTAGGGCTGCAGCTGCCAATAGTCCCCGTGCGACACGAGTACTTTATAAGCGAACAGGCGCAAGGATGGCACCGCTATCTTCCCGTCTTACGCATTCCGGATTTGCGTATCTACGCCCGTGCCGAGGGGTCAGCGGTGCTCTGCGGCGGATGGGAAGCCAGCGCAAAGAGCCTAGATCCGAGATCCATAAATGCCACTATGCCACTCTCTGTTGAGCCCGACTTTGATGTTCTCGCTGGCTTCCACGAGAACATCGCAAGCATCATCGAAGGCCTTGATGATATTGGAGTGCAAAGCGTTTTCAAAGGATACCCAGCCTTCTCACCGGATGGAAAATTCATAGTTGGGCCGGTTAGGACTATTGAGGGTTTCGTAATGGCCGCTGGGTGCAATGCTCACGGAGTCTCAGGCTCGGCCGGACTCGCAGAACACGTTCTCGAAAGTATCGGACCAAACCCTTCCCCTTACGTACGGTCCTTGAGCCCACAGCGTTATCTCGAAAGCTCCTGGGATTATCCAAATGCTCGTAGGCTCGCTCAAAGTGCCTACGAGAACTACTATGCCCTCGGTGCCAGCGCCCAAGGGGGGAGTTCCGGAGTGAAAAGTTGACCAGATGCCCAAGCGCGGAAAAACCAAAACTTCGGGGAAGCAAACTAAAGCCCCGCTCTTCTCGCATCAGCGATTATCAATTCAAGCGACTCGGCCGCTTGAATTGGCCGCTTGATGTACTCGCGGTCGAGGAGCTTACTAAGCGTTCCGCCGATATCCTCGTCGAGCATCCCAAGGAAGCGGTTCGTCGGAAAGTAAGACATTCCCAGTGCCACTGGCTGATCATTGGCCAGCCGAATCCTCTCAAATTTATAGATGGTGGCTTCTTTGGCAATTACCAGATCCTCGAAAACATCCTCCGGTCTAGGCAGCTCAATCGCAGACACCGCTTGAGTGCCCGCCACGATACCATTACTATGCAACGGTTCAGTAAAACCAACGAGCACGGTGAGGTCGCAAACGATCTCGGGCTCCATGACGCAATTCCCGCATTTCGACCGATTATCCGAATAACAAGTCCTCGCTATTCGGGTGCGGAAAGGGCGAGTCGAGGCGTCATCCTGCTCAACTCGAGCTCCTCCGGGAGATCGCTCTCGGGGGCAATCTCGAAATACCACCGCCGCCACTGGCGTCGATAAGACCTTGTTCGATCTGCTCGTGAGGAGGTACCTTTGAACTTCGTTCAACAACCAGAGCACTCGCCAGGCTGGCGGGGCCAATCAGTGCGGTCTTTGTCATATCAACAATTAAGCTTCCAGCGGCGACTGCATAGGAAGTTGAGCTTTGACCAGTTGCAGCTTCTAACAGAAGCGCTAGGGGTATAGCGGCGGTGAAGATTTCGCAATGGGCGTAGACCTGCCAGCGGAACTCGACGCTTTGACGGGTCAGCTCGCGGTTCTCGCCGAAGGAGTGGTCTCGGTTTGCCGCCTGTCTGGTGGACTCACCAATACCAATTTCAAACTCGTGACTACCAAGGGGAGCTATGTAGTCAGGATCTCTTCGCCAAAATCGTCACTGCTCGCTATCGATCGAGAGAACGAGCTCTACAATTCGATTGTGGCGGCCGCCGTTGGCGTTGGTGCCAAGGTCATCGAGTCTTTGCGCAAACCAAATGTGATGGTAGTAGAGTACATTGAAGGGAAAACCCTCTCGGCTCGGGACCTCGCCGAAGGTCAGCTAATTGACCGTATTGCGCTAGCTTGTCGTCGGCTCCACGGGGCCGCTCGCTTCGCCTCCAACTTCAACATGTTCGCAATACAGCGTGGCTACCTCGATATCGTGCTTCAGCGAGGCTTCTATCTTCCAAAGGGATACCTGGACTACCAAGAGGTAGTCTTAGCGATGGAAAGGGCGATGGCGATCTCTCCCGAAGAACTAGTGCCGTGCAACAACGACCTCCTCGCCGAAAATTTCATCGACGATGGCGAGGAAATCCACATCATTGACTATGAATACTCTGGCAACAACGAACCGGGTTTTGAGCTTGGCAACATCTGGAGCGAGTCAAACTTAACTCTGGGTCAGCTTGATGAGCTCTGCTGCGCGTACTACGGACAGGACGATCCAGGACGAATTGCCCGAGCGCGACTTTGGGGGCTTATGTCAAAATACGGATGGACCCTATGGGGATCGATACAGGCCGCAGTGGCTGAAATAGACTTCGACTTTCTCGAGTGGGGCTTAGAGAAGTACCAAAGAGCGGTGGCCGAATTCAACTCAGCCGACTTTGAAGATTTGCTGGCGAGGGTCTCACGGTGAGCTCGACGAAAATGCGCGAACAAGTCACCGAAATGGCTGTCGGTGGTGAGAAGTCATTGAATTTATCCGTGGAAAGGATCCAACAGGTGCAATTTCGACAAAATACACCTCGAGCATCGTTCTCAGCTCTGAGGACTTCTGAGGATCTAGACTTTTCAACACACCTACGTAGTAACGAGGGGCCTGCTAAGTGGCAATAGTCAGTAACGACCCGGTAGCGCAACATCTCCCACTACGAGGCGCAATTTTCGACTTCAATGGGACTCTCTCCGATGACGAGCCGTTGCTCTTTGATATATACCTTGACCTCTTTAGCGAAGTACTCGGTTATGACCTCACTAGAGCTGACTACTTCGCCACTTTGGCGGGACTGAGCGACCCAGAGATAATTCTCCAGGTTCTAAAAAGGTGCGAAATGGCCCATCATAAAGATCTCAAGGCGTCGCTGCTCGGTGCAAAAATAGCGCGATACTGCGCCGAAGTCGCAATTACGCCCAGGATCTCTTCGGAAGCCGTATATTTCGTAAATGCCATCGCAGAGATCGTTCCCATAGCGGTAGTTACTGGTGCGGCGAGGGTTGAAGTGCATGCTGCACTACAATCTGCGGGAATCTTCGACCGGTTCAGCAGCATTGTCACGGTGGAAGACGTCCGCTTTGGGAAACCCGACCCAGAGGGATTCCTTATCGCCGCCAAAGCCTTGCAAGCGCTTTCTGGCGACCGTCCCCTTAACTTTGGCCGGGACACCATCGCGGTATTTGAGGACTCGATCTTCGGAATACTCGCCGCTGAACATGCTCGAATGTTTCCAGTGGTAGTTGGCGATCCCACTCCCGAATTTGCGACGGGACGTCTGACGATTCCGTCACTATGTGTTGAAAGCCTGGCCACCGTCCTCCCGCTCTTTTCTCCTCGGGTGGCCAAGGAACCGAAAGCACCTCTGACACCTAGCACCGAGCTAACTCAAACCCTCGCAAGTAAATCCAGTGAGGAGCCGACTCTGAGAGGAGTGCGCAATGACAGGCCTAGCTAACTCCGCTCGAGTAGTCATCATCGGAGGTGGCGTTGGCGGGACAAGTATCGCGTATCACCTTGGACTAATGGGCTGCAGCGACGTGGTGCTCGTGGATCGTGACGAACTCACCAATGGTTCGACCTTCCACTCCGCTGGCTTGGTCGGCCAACTCCGTTCCTCAGTGAATCTGACCAAGACGATGATGTACTCCGCCGAACTCTACCGAGAGCTGTCGAGGGATCCAGAAACTGATCCCGGCTGGGTGGAGTGCGGAGGAATCCGGCTCGCATGTACAGACGAACGACTTTCCGAACTGCGCCGCCAAGTGGGATGGGCAAAGACTTTCGGTCTCCCGCTAGAAGAGATCTCCCCAAAAGAAGCCCAGGATCTTTTCCCCTTCATGTCAACCGAAGGCGTCCTTGGAGCAACTTTTCTAGCGACCGATGGATATTTGGATCCTTCGCTACTGACTTATGCTTTCGCAAAGCAGGCGCGTTCATTCGGTATCGAAATAGCCACCCACACGAGGGTCGTCGGCATCGAAACCGAAAATGGTCGGGTCAGGGCGGTGCAGACGAATCGCGGCCGGATCGAGTGTGAAATTGTTGTCAATGCCGCTGGGATGTACGCCGCAGAGATCGGCCGTATGGTTGGGGTTCGGATTCCGATTATCCCATTCTCCCACCAGTACCTGGTGACTACCGCCTTTCGCGAAGAAAGCGACACCAAAGTTCTCCCCACCCTCAGAGATCCTGACCTACTCGTCTACTTCCGCCAGGATGTGCGGGGTCTGCTAATGGGAGGATATGAGCGCCACTCGCAAGCGGCGTTTCTCACCGAGCAGTACCAGGAAGCGATCCCAAGTGACTTCAACGGACGGCTACTAGACGAAGATTGGGCGAGATTCGAGGAGATCACCGAAAACTCGACGCAGCGGGTTCCGATAATGGCCGAAATCCAGATCCGCAAGCTTCTCAATGGCCCTGAAGGCTTCACTCCAGACAATGAGTTTTGCCTTGGAGAGACCGAGGTCGACGGGCTCTTCGTCGCTGCGGGTTTTTGCGCACACGGGATCGCTGGGGCCGGAGGCATTGGAAAGGTCATGGCGGAATGGATACTCAAAGGCGAACCAAGCATGGACCTTTGGGAGATGGACATCCGGCGCTTCGGCAAGCAGTACCGTTCTGGCTCATACACGTTGGCTAGAACGCGCGAGAACTACGAGACATATTACGATATTCGCTTCCCCAGCCAAGAACGAGAGGCGGGACGTCCTCTTCGTCGCTCTCCGGCCTATCAGTGGCACCTCGATCACGGTGCGTCCTTCGGAGAGAAATCGGGCTGGGAGCGCGTCAACTACTATCGTTCTAACGAGGACCCGACCCTCGAGCACCTAAGGCCAAGTGGATGGGCCGGACAGTACTGGTCAACCGCGATAGCGATCGAGCATCGAGCGACTCGAAAGACGGCTGGACTCTTCGATGAGACTTCGTTTGCCAAGTTCGAAGTTTCAGGACCTGGTGCGGCAAAGCTTCTCAATATGCTCTGCGACAACTATGTCACACGTGGTATCGGCAGGGTCACCTATACCCAGATGCTAAATGAACACGGCGGAATCGAGGCCGACTTCACCGCCACGCAATTAGCGGCCGATAGGTTCCTAATCGTAACTGGGACCGCCTTCGGCGGGCACGATATGAGTTGGATTCGTCACCATCTCCCATCCGACGGAAGTGTCGTGCTGCGCGACATGACTGGCGCCTATGCCTGTTTCGGAGTCTGGGGTCCCAACGCAGCCAGCATAACTGCGTCCTTAACTGCGGCACCGATTGATAACAAGTCATTTCCATACATGACTGCACAGGAAATCGCGATAGGAGACGTCCCGGTGCTTGCCATCCGAGTTACCTTCGTTGGAGAGATGGGCTGGGAGTTCTACTGTTCGAGCGAGTACGGCACGACCCTGTGGGAAACCCTAGTAAAGGCGGGCGAGCCGTATGGAATGGTAACTGGGGGGTATCGAGCCATCGACAGCCTACGTCTTGAAAAGGGCTACAGAATCTGGGGCGGAGACATTACGCCAGACGAAACCCCTTACGAAGCGGGCTTGGAGTTCTGCGTAAAGCTGGACAAAGGAGAGTTCATCGGCCGCGACGCCCTAGTCAGCGTCACAAAAGCTGGAGTCACCTCCAAACTTGTCTCCATCGTCTTCGACGACCTCAAGGACGTCGCCTTAGGCAACGAGCCAGTACGCATCGACGGAGTTGTGCTAGGACGGGTCACTTCGGGCGGTATCGGCTACAGTATCGATCGGTCTATTGCCTATGCCTATATCCCCCAATCTTTGGCCTCAATTGGACGCCGCTGCGAGGTCTACTTATTCGGAGTCTGGGCCGAAGGGACGGTTTCAGCCGACGTACTCTTCGACCCAAAATCTGAGCGAGTCCGGGGGCGTTATCAAGGATGAATTCAGACTAATCCACTTGCGCAGATGCCGATCCGGCTCTATTGTCCCGAAAATCGAATGCGACACCAGATCGTAGTCGACTCCAATTTTGCGGTTGGAGTTGAAAAAGATCTTGGCAGCCACTTTGCCAAAAAAAGGAATTGCTATCGGGCAGCTTTGCGACCTGACCACTTGGCCAGCTTGAGCCCACAGACGGATCAACTCAACCCAATCCCGACCCTGAAAGACGTTTTTTACCAGTCTGCACAGCACGGTACAACGTAGTGTTCGACCGTCGAGACGCCAAGCGCTCCTGGCAGTTCCACCCGGGCGGCGAGACCCGAATCCACACCGAAAATGACGGATTGCCTCGAGAAGATCTGTCCGTCACGGCCATGAAGAATAGCTGTGAGATAGCTAGCGTTATCAAGATAATCCATTGCTTCGGATTAGATACGATGAGTTCGTTGTTGGAACTTGGGCAAGACATACCCCTTGCCCAAGGCAATGAAGGAGCCACTTTGAAACTATTTCCAAAGATCTTGGGGGCGATCGATTCGCTAAGCCGCCCATCAACAGTTCATGCACATTGCGACTTGCCATGCGGTGTCTACGACCCAGCTCAAGCGCGAATAGAAGCAGAGTCGGTGAAGGCGATCATGGAGAAGTTCAACGCTTCAGATGACTCTGTTTTCAAAGAAAGAGCCGTCTCGATCAAAGAGGAGAGAGCCGAGCTGGTAAAGCACCACCTTTGGGTACTTTGGACCGATTACTTCAAGCCCGCTCATCTAGAAGCTCACCCAGGACTGCACGAACTTTTCTGGTCTGCGACAAAGACAGCTGGAGACTCCAAAAAGACTACCGATGTTCAAGTAGCGGACAAGTTGCTCGCGCAAATCTCTGAAATTGACAAAATCTTCTGGGCCACTAAAAAGTAGCCAAGCAGTACTCTCGGGACAATAAAAATGTCGGATGCTTCCGACATTTTTATTGTCCGTTGGCACAGCAAAGAAAGACACCCACCAAATCCACTGGTGAGTTCCAGATCCGCTTTTCCACACAGGACGTGAAAGCACGCTCTTCCGCCCTCGCACTTCTGGCACCGGCGACATCTGGGCGATAAATTCGATTCAGAATCGTGAAATGGTAGTTCACCTGGGTTTGACTGATAGCGACGAGCGAGCTGAGATGCCCTCTGCTCCTGGCTCCGAGATTGCGAAGAACCTCCAATTAAAGTCAGGTTGCCAGAGCGAAGGTCGATCAGCTTAAGTATTAGGGTCGCCACATGCTTGCGAGTCGGAACTGCTAGCCCCATCACCGGAGGACCAGCTGGTGAGGGATACGGCAGGAAAATCTAATTC
>JABEUM010000083.1 GCA_013044475.1 Acidimicrobiaceae bacterium
CTTCATCGCAAGTGATGACGACCTTTGCCTCCGCATCGTTTACGCGATCACGCAATGATTCAGAGCTGAATCCACCAAAAACAACAGAGTGAGGCGCTCGACTCGGAGCGCCTCACTCTGTCGTTTTTGGTGGATTCAGCTCTGAATCATTGCGTGATCGCGTAAACGATGCGGAGGCAAAGGTCGTTATCACTTGCGATGAAGGCTGGAGGAACGGCGGACGAGTCGAACTCAAGAACTTCGCAGATAAGGCAATAGAAGAGTGCCCAAGCGTCGAGAAGGTGGTCGTTGTCCAGCGCACTGGCGGCGATGTCTCAATGATCGAAGGTAGGGACATTTACTACCACGATTTGATAGATGGCAAGTCGAAAGAGCGTCCGGCAACCGTCACCGACAGCGAGGACATGCTTTTTGTCCTTTACACCTCGGGCACAACCGCTAGGCCAAAGGGAATAGTCCATACGACCGGTGGATATTTGGTCGGGGCGGCTACGACTCATCGCTTGGGATTCGACATCAAGCCCGACGATATCTACTTCTGCACCGCCGACATCGGATGGGTTACCGGACATACCTATATCGTCTACGGCCCATTGGCTAACGGTGTCACCTCGGTGATTTACGAAGGTGTTCCGAACTACCCCGATAAGGATAGGTTCTGGGCAATCATCGAGAAGTACAAGGTAACTCAGATCTATACTGCGCCAACCGCGATTAGAACCTTTATGAAGTGGGGCACGGAGTTTCCGGAACGTCGGGACCTCTCCAGCCTTCGCGTGATCGGAACCGTTGGGGAACCGATTAATCCCGAAGCGTGGATCTGGTATAACACCTACATTGGAGGCGGCAAGGCTCCGATCGTGGATACTTGGTGGCAGACCGAGACTGGACACATCCTGATATCTCCGATTCCTGGTGTGACTCTGACGAAGCCAGGTTCTGCGACCATCCCTCTGCCGGGAATGGGCGCAGATATCGTCGATGACGAAGGCGTATCTGTTCCTAATGGGTCTGGTGGTTACCTTGTTTTGACCGAGCCGTGGCCGGGAATGTTGCGGACGATCTACAAGGATCCCGAAAGATACAAGGACGTCTATTGGTCGAGATTCTCTAAGCCGTCAGAAAACAAGTGGGTGTACTTCGCCGGCGATGGAGCAAAGAAGGACCTCGACGGATACTTCTGGCTGCTTGGAAGGGTCGATGATGTCATGAACATCTCCGGCCACAGGATATCTACCCTTGAGGTTGAGTCGGCTCTTGTTGACCATCCATCGGTGGCAGAGGCAGCTGTAGTAGGTCGTGCAGATAGTACGACTGGACAGGCTATCGCAGCTTTTGTCACTCTGAAGGGCGGAAATCAGGGAGACGAGAAGTTGCTCGCCGAATTGCGAGAGCATGTCGCGGTCAAGATTGGCAAGATCGCACGTCCGGCTTCGATCGTCTTCACCGATGAGCTACCAAAGACACGGTCCGGAAAGATTATGAGGCGTCTGCTTAGGGATATATCAGAGCAGCGCAAACTGGGTGACGTTACCACACTGGCTAACTCCGATGTGGTAAATGAGATAGCTAAGCGCGCTTCGACCTCTATGAGCAAGCAGGCCGATTAGCTATGAGAGAGTTGGTGTCCGGAGAGAGGTATCCTTCCGGGCACCAATTACCCCAAGGCTGTTATGCGGCTTTGGAGTTGATGGTTTCTGGCTGCTTGTCAGAAACCCCGGGGGAATCACTGAAAGGAAAAAGCAATTATGTCAGACACCGCCACTAAGCCACAAGAGGTCCTGGTATCTCTGGCGGCTTCAACAGCGGATCCGGGGCCACTTGGCCTCGCTGCTTTTGCATTAACCACATTTTGTCTGAGCGTATTCAATGCGGGAATCCTAAGCGGAACATTGGAGGGCATTGTTTTGCCTCTTGCACTGTTCTATGGTGGAATAGCGCAGCTCGTGGCTGGCATCCAGGAGTTCAAGAAGGGTAATACCTTTGGAGCTACTGTATTCACCTCTTATGGTGCATTTTGGATGGCCTTTGCGGCATTTGTCCATGTCATCGTTCCAGAGATGGTCGCAGCTAAGACGCCGAATATAAATGAAGCGGTTGGACTGTTCCTGCTTGCATGGACATTGTTCACCATCTACATAATGATCGGGTCGTTTGCTATCAATGGAGCTCTTGCAGCGCTTCTTGTAGTGCTTGAAATCACCTTCATCTTGCTGACTTGGGGCAACTTTGCGAATAATGCCTCGATCATCAAGCTCGGTGGTTACCTAGGTATCATCGTTGCCATTATGGCTTGGTATTGTTCAGCGGCTGGACTGTTGAGTTCGGTCTTCGGCAAGGTTATTCTGCCGGTTTGGCCAGTGAAGAAGTAACTTGCGCCCCCAGCGGCACATACCGTTGGACCTAGTGCTTATTTTGGTCCTGGGTATCCAGTTCGTCTAACCGGAAGGAAAGCGGATTGGGTCCCAGGGCTCTTTTGATTTCGGATAAAGTTTTTTCGAAGTTTTCGAACCACCGCTCTTGCTCTAAGGACCCTTGCTGGTCGGCGCTGACGGTAAGATCAATTCGCAGTTCCATCTGGGAAGCTAGAAGGCCAAATAGTTCTCTTGCCTCGGAGTAGATCCCCATGACGTCAAGGGTTTCTAGCTTCGCAAGCAACTTGCGGATTTTCGTTGGTTCGTTAGCTTCTATTGCATCCACTATCCTTTCTAGCGATTCATAAGCTTCTCGTTGAGAGCGACCAATCGATGGGACCATGGGGTCAAGCTAGCCGCTCAATTTCGAACTGGCTTCCCAGCTCTGCGATCAGGCACTTCGTCTTCAGCGCGTTGATACCTGTTGAACAGGGTGTTTGTCTAAATGAATCTCGCGCAAACTAGGCTAGAGCACAATGGGAGCTATTGGGCCAGTGCAGGATTCGGCAACTGCCTTAGCGGGTGGTAGGTACGTACTTTCGGAGTTGATCGCCAGTGGCGGGATGGGCGAAGTGTACTTGGCTACTGACACGCGATTGCACCGGAAGGTCGCAATCAAGTTTCTCAAGACCGGAGCTACTCCAGATTCCAACCA
>JABEUM010000084.1 GCA_013044475.1 Acidimicrobiaceae bacterium
GCCCCACATTGTGAAAGGCACGAGTCCTCTGAGCTGATGTGCGAACAGTTTCAAACGTGGCGAACCGTCGCCGCCTTTAGGAAACCAGATTCGATCATCGGCAAGCAAGTCGAGGTAGGTTTGCTCAGTAGCATACCAAGAGCGACCACGTGGCGGGCTGAGCACTTGCCCGGTCGGCGTAACGATGTCGTATTGTTGCGCTTTGCGATAGCCAGGCGCGGTAAAGGGCGCATCGGACCAAGGACCACGAGGGTCATCGTCGCGGTTCTGCAACCGGGCATCATCTTTGACTAGCAAGTTCCGCGAGGTCTTCCACTTCTTTGGGCCGCTTGGGGCATATACCAAAATTGTGTCGTGGTTTGACGAGAAGGCAGCACGGGAATCGCGGGTTGTTTTCTTTTGCCACACGACTGATGCAACAAATGCGCTCTCGCCGAAGACTTCATCCATCACAGCACGAGCACGGTGTACTTCGCTATCGTCAAGGTGTACCCAAATGCTCGCATCCTCAGCGAGGAGTGGCCGCATCGCCGTGAGACGGTCACGTATCATGCTGAGCCACATCGACCTTTGCATGGTGTCATTGTACTGACGAAAGTTCACCTGAGTGTTGAACGGCGGGTCGATGTACACGAGACGAATCCCACCATCCAGGACGGTCGTTTGTGCCGCCAGTGCCTCAAGTACGTCCAAGCCATCACCGATAGCAAGCACATTTGTGCGAGCTTTCAGGGGGGGGGGTGTGAGCTGCTCAAATTTGAGCTGCGTAAGCAGCCGGTGATCAGTCGGTTGCACCCAATCGTAGCTCGCTTCCCCCGATGCCTTAAGCAGCAGATCTTTGTTCGACCAAATGAGTTGAATGTCAGACATATGAATACCAAGGTTGAGGTAGTCGCGAATGATGTTGTATTATGGGCCATTGGCATGTAAAACGAAAGAGTAAAGACCATGACGCTGTCTGCTTTGGATGTGCCGTCCAGCGCACAGCATAAAACTACGGCCGATCCGAAGCCGATCAAGCCTTTCATTAGATGGGTAGGTGGGAAGTCGCGACTACTCCCCCGCATCCTTCCGCATGTGCCCACTAGCATCAAGAACTACTACGAGCCATTTATTGGAGGGGGGGCTGTCTTTCTCGCATGCGCTACCCGTGTATCCGGTCGCTCACATCTCGCAGATCTCAATGAGCATCTCGTAGCGGCTTGGGTTGCGATGAAAGACCACCAGTCTGAACTCCGCCCGTTGTTGGACTGGTATCTGAAAAACGACTCCAAGGAGTTCTACTATGAAGTCCGTTCAACCACAGCACCCTCTTGCCTTGTGGAGAAGGCTGCACGCTTTCTCTACCTGAACGGGGTTTCCTGGAATCACCTATGGCGCGAAAACTCTCGGACCGGGGCCATGAATGTGCCTTGGGGTGACCGTCGCTTCAAGGGCATTGATGACATTACGATGAAGGCCATCGGTGCCATTTTGGCCAAGGCAGACATAGTTGCCACTGACTTCCGCGCAGTACTTGCAGGCGCAACTCCCGGAGATTTTGTGTACCTTGATCCGCCATACTTGCCTGTATTCACACGCCCGGACATTGAGAAAGAACCTACCGCCAAATTCAACAAGTACACGGCCAAGACTTTTGAGATGACAGATCTAATTGAGCTTGCGGAGATCTGTGCTGAGTTATCTAGGCGAGGAGTGCAATGGGTAATGTCCAACCGTGACACCGCATCGGTTCATTCCCTTTTTCCAGATGCCGAAATCGTTAGCTTTACGACCCACCGCTCGCTAGCTGCACAGAGTCATCGGGAGGTTGAAGCACACCAATCACCGGAAGCAATCATAATCGGGAGAATCTAAATGGCTGCGCAGCCTGTCGAATGGGTATTGGTTATCTATTATGGTCCATCAGCGCATCGCGCAACCTACGGGCGGTTGGGAAACACAAAGTATACGAAGGACTACATTCAGCTTTCGAAGAAAACGGAATTCCTTGACGCCGTGAGGCGTCTCTTCCCTGTTACGGCAGGCGAAGAGGGCGCCGTGCCGCTTATATATAAGTGGCCAACAGGAACGACGCCAGGCACGCTTGTCTTCAATTCTGCGGATCGCCCACACCTGAAATGGGAAACCAGCCTTGGAGCCCCGAAAGCATGGAAAATGTCGATATCCCCGAGCGATGCTCTGGCAGAGACAATTCCAGGCGATCCGACCCACATCGATTTCGAGGCGGCTGAGAACGAATTGGCAATGCTTGCAAGCCGTGGTGCTGGCCAGCCCTATTTAATGGCTATCAAGCTCCACGATGAGCCGACGACGTTGCATCTACGTACTTATTTAGGACGGCCAAGTGCCGCATATGCTTGGGCCGACCTTAACATCGTGCCATCCCCTATTCAGGAACTCGCTGCCAAAACATCGCAGGGTTCAGCACTTGCATGGGAAACCTTTGCCAGCGGAGGCGTAGTAGCGAGTGCTGTAGTCAAGCAGTTCCTTTCAGGACTCGGGTCTTCAGACACTCCTGTTGCTGTACTAAATGGTCTGGACACTGACAACGGTCGAGAACTCGCTGCCTATCTTCGCCGTCCCGGATACGGGCTGTTTTTCGATCCCTCCAAGAACCACAACGCATGGATACAGCCCACTCCTCTCTCGGAAAAGCTGGCTACATCTGTTAGCGTATTCCTTGAAACTCTAGACGCAAGGTACCCGGTGACAGCACAAGGGGATGCTGCTGCGGAAGCTAGTGACCCTGATCCCAGCGAAATCGAAGCGTTTTGGAAACAGATCGAGGATAAGAGCTATAGCGTTGCTGACTCAAGCGCAACGATCAAAACGCGCGGGAGCGCTCAGAGGGCATTCGCTAATGCAGTCAAGTCCAATTACGAATACCGATGTGCAATTACGGGAATTGAGACCAGAGACTTTCTTGTTGCGTCGCACATCGTTCCGTGGAGCGAAGACCAGAGTATTCGGCTTGATCCTTCTAATGGGATCTGCCTCTCGCTAATTATGGACCGCGCATTTGAGAAGGGGCACCTGCTGATCGAGGACGACCTCACGATCCGAATCAACTGGGTCAAAGTTGGAAACGACTTGGTGCTTCGAAGTCTACTTGAACCGTACGACGGAAAGAAGTTGACTCAGCCAAAGGCAGAGGTTCCGCAACCTGAATACCTTCAGAGACGTCGCGCGCTTATTGCATCAGCTAGCTAGTCCCATTTCGCAGCCCCCTTTCTGTTTGCTTTTTACCACCTTTACCACGCACTTCGGGATTTCAAGGGAGAAGTAAAACTCCGTGAGCGCGATCAATCTATTTGAGGGTGGTTTGGGCGGTTTTTTGCAAAATAGACGTGCCGGTATTGGACGATTGGTGAATGGGAACTATTGACGGTGCCACCCGTTTGGACTTGCTGGAAATCATTGATGACCGTTCGGCTAATCGAGCCACCATTATTACCAGTCAGTTACCCATCGAACACTGGCTTGCGTGGATAGGCGATGCCACCATCGCTGACGCCATCCTTGACCGGATCA
>JABEUM010000085.1 GCA_013044475.1 Acidimicrobiaceae bacterium
GAACCTCATCTTCGGCACGTTTGCGATCGGTAATGTCTCGGACCGATTCGATCGACCCGACTATTTCACCGTTGATGTCGTAGATTGGGGCGGCGGTGCCATAGACAAAGCTCCCTCCCCCAGGCAATGCGGGTGCGTAGGTCTCGGCCGAGATAAATCCGAGCTTTCTGTCCAATATGGCATAGCTCTCGGGGATATCCAGGTCCGGATACATCGCCAGGTCGATCAGAATGGGTCGTGTCTCGCCGTAAAAGGCACGGGCATATTCGTAGTCACCCTTGCCGATCATGTCCTCGGCCCGGACTCCGGTTAGCTCCTCCATCGCCCGATTCCAGAAGGTCACCTTGCCGTGCTCGTCGATGACAAAAGTCGGATCTGGCAAAAGGCTGATGATATTTTCAAGACGTGCCTGAGATTCCCTCACGGATTGCTCGGCCTTCTTGTGTGCGCTTATGTCCCGTACGGATTCGATGGCCCCTACGACTCTTCCCTTCGAGTCATAAATTGCGGCTGCCACGGCAAATATGGCCTTACCATAAACTGGTGGCGTAGTTTCCACCGCAAAATACGTCTTTTCGCGGATCAAAATGCTGGAATATTTGGCTTCCAAATCCTCATTTGGATTCAGAACCAAATCGATCAGTATTGGTCTCTTGTCTCCGTAGAAGGGGAGGGCATATTCATAATCGCCTTGCCCGACAATATCTTCCGCAAGGACTCCGGTTAGCTCCTCCATCGCCCGATTCCAGAAGGTCACCCTGCCGTGCTCGTCGATGACAAAAGTCGCATCCGGAAGGAACTCTAAAATCTCGCTCAGTCGATCCTTGGACTCTTTCAAGTCGTCTTCCACGGCCAATCTCTCCGTCAAATCCGTCACCGTCACACAGGAGGCCAAAAAGGCGGCAGAATCATCGGACAGCGACGCCACGTTAAGCTGACAATGAACTCCCCCACCGTCTTTGTGACGTAATTCAGTGTCGTAGATAACCCGCTCGTCATCTTCGAACCTCGTCGCCAATGTCAGGAAGGTGGACTGGACCTCTGGACAGAAAAACGGCAGTATTGGAGCTCCCAATAACTCGTCCTTTTCGTACCCAAGCATTTTGCAAAAAGCGGCGTTTGCATCGATCGTCTTCAAGTCTGGGGAGATAATCCAGACGCCTTCAGAAGTCGCTTCTAGCGCCTTGGCCGATAAGGCGGATTTGGCGACATCGGCGGTTGTCCGCTCTTCGCTCAATCGCTCTGCTTCTCCCCTAAGAATCGCATTCTCGACCTTTAACTCGGATATCTCTCGGAGCAAATCATCGACGCTTCTCGAATCACCATTCAATTGCATTCAGTAGTTTTCGGTAACACTGACCATTCAGATAAGGACATATCTGTCATTTATGACTTTCATCTCAATTAGCGCGGGTCATCCCGGCAGCTACCGGGCATCGGTAAAAGCCGAACTCGCTCTGAACTGCTCTTCGATGCGCTTCGCCATGGCACGGCAGGTTGACGCAAAGGGCGTGACGGTGCAAAATTGCGAACTTCGGGCCAAGAGTACAGTACACACACGATTGAAATCGATCTATTTAACGAGCCTGTTAGTTTCCTGGAGAAAATGTGAAAACCTGAAAAGGAGTGAAGGTTCGATGTCTTAGAGCACATGTCGATTTTCTGTCATCCTTAGACCGCAACACGATGCACTTTGATCTCTATCAGCAACGAGAATCCAAAAGGATAAGCTGAAGTTAGATGGCCCCTACGTGGCCTGGTTTTATCGGGTACGGTGAGCTACTTGGTCAAAATTCCGACTAGTAGAGTTATCGGATGGTATTTTTTGGTCAAGAAGGGTAACCAGGGCTAGGTTTTGAATCACACATCAAGGCGCAGCCTTCGCAATCCAACGCCTCGCGTTGGGCACAAAGTACTGCTGATAATTGTTCCCGTTCTCACGCTTCTGGCCCTCATACCCGCCAAGTCGGCATCGGCCACCAGTTCCCTGGCCCGCCTGACTTCCGATTTCACGCCTATGCCTGCGGGTGTTTCCCTAAAAGGGTCAGCACCGTCAAACGAGACAATGCGGGTCAGTCTGACCTTGAAAGCCAATCCTGGGCTTCAAAGCTATGCGCGTGAGGTCAACACCCCTGGTAACCCGAACTACCACCGATACCTTACCCACCAAGAGGTAGGTCAGAAATTCGGACAGAGTCTGTCCACGATCGACTCCATTAGGTCCTACTTCGCGGCTAAGGGGCTCTCTGCTACTGCGGGAGTAGGCCGAATGCGAATCGAACTAACCGGCCCGGTTTCTGCGATCGAGAACGCCTTCAACACCTCGATTCAGACCGCATCAATACCCGGTATCGGCGTAAGGCCTGAAGCAACCAACGTTCCTTCCCTGCCTCAAAGCTTCGCAAACGATATTCAAAGTATTGTCGGGCTATCAGACTATGTAAAGTTCGCACCCTGCCTGCTCAGCGCCTCAAAGGTCTCTCCAGTCGCCACTGGAGCCTCACCGGCTACCGCAGCCGCAGCCGCAGCAATCTACAGCGCTTCTACCTGCTCGAGTGCAAGACTCGGAATCTCGATGGGAAACTTGACCCCGAACTCACCTTCGGTTCTTGGCTATGACTACCAGATGGATCCCTTCTATGCGTCCGGAGAGTCCGGCCAGGGCCAAACGGTCGCATTTTTGGAGTTTGCCACTTACAACCCTTCTGACATTACAAACTTTGAGGGCTGTTTTGGCTCCAGTGCCAACTCGACGGGCTCTGGTGCCAACTTGTTGAATCCAGTTTTAGTCGATGGCGGTGCGCTGAGCACCGATTCGGGTCATAGCGAAGTTACCGGGGATCTCGAGACAGTAGCTTCGCTAGCCCCGAATTCAAACCTAGAGGTATATAGCGCTCCGAATGGCTCCACGGGATTCCTCGACGCAGTATCGCAATGGATCACACAAGATAATGCAGCAATAATGTCTAGCTCTTGGGGTGTTTGTGAAGTGGGGAAGGGCTCGATTTCGGGTCTAGCTCAATCGCTGAACACAGAGTTTGCTACTGCAGCCGTCCAGGGACAGACATTCATCTCCGCATCTGGAGATACCGGTTCTCAATGCTCCGGTTCGCTCTCTACCTCAGTCCCGGCAGACTCCCCGAATGTCCTCGCCGTCGGCGGAACCACGCTGCCCGGCTATTCCAAGTCGACCGAGACAACGTGGAATAACCCATACGGAGCCTCCGGGGGAGGAGTATCCACCCTATTCCAGCTCCCGAGCTACCAATCCGCACTAGGCACGCTAAATAGCCCAACGAGTACCGACTATTCGAGCAACTGTCCGACTGCCAGCTATCCAAGTGGTTGTCGAATGGTACCTGACGTATCGGCATCAGCCGACCCGGTCCACGGGTACTACGCCTACTGCACCATCTGCTCTTCGATCAGCAACTGGTCGGAGATCGGTGGAACATCGATCTCCACGCCACTCTGGGCGGCGGGCCTTAGCCTCGTCAATCAGGCCTGCTATTCGGCCAAGGGAAATCTAGGACTAGCAAACTCTGCCCTTTACCCAATGGCTGGCACCGCTGCATTCAATGACATCACAACTGGCAACAATGATGTTTCCAGTTCAACCGGCTATAGCACGCCGTACTACTCCGCTGCAACCGGCTACGACATGGTTACTGGCCTCGGCACTCCCAACTTTGCCACTATTGCAGAAAAGTACTGTAACCTGACCTTCTCACCGACACTCGCACTTACCGACACAAGCTCGACATTTCCACAAACCAGCCCAGGAGTCCCCGAAACAGAAGCGTTCGCCCTTGTGAACGTCGGATTTAGCAATATTGCTGAACCGGACCCGTCGGCCATGACCATCTCGGGTACCGACTCTACGCAGTTCAGCATTAGTTCAACATCAACGACCTGCTCGAGTGCTAACACCCTCGCTCCCGGCGGAACATGCACAATTGGAGTCTCGTATAGTCCGACCTATTACGGAACCGCTGAAGCGACCTTGAACGTCGCTAGCACATCGTCAAACTCCCCAACAATCAGTCTCGTTGGAGACACTCCTACCACTACGTTGACCCACAGCAACTCCATATCCCTTACCGCCTACATTGGCTCGCAAGGGCCCTCTTCTTCTGTAACTCTCACGAACAATGCGAGCTATCCGGTTCAGTTGGGTAATCCTTCTTATTTGATCACCGGTGCCAATCTGCCTGCATTCAGTGTTGGATCATCGAGTACGTGTTCTGGGACTATTTCGCTAAACGCTAGTTGCACACTAGACATCGTCTATAACGCCCAGGCTTCCCCGACATCCGACTCGGCCCAACTAAACCTGATCGATGGGCTCGGAAACAGCTACGCTACGCTCTCCCTCGCCGGGACCACTA